>JAHELX010000592.1:510-4260 GCA_024643945.1 Anaerolineales bacterium | reverse complement strand
GCCCACATCACCGGGTAGAGTCCCGGCGTTACCGAAAGTCAGCCAGAGGACAATCCCACCCGCGATGACCAACAATGCCAACCCGGCGAAAAACATGGTACGGCGGCCAGCAAGACCAACCCCCTCCAGAATGCTCATCAAAAGGATGAAGGTAAACCCTATAAAGCCGTGGATAAAGGCGACTTCTTTGGTCGTCAACGACAGCGCAACTGCGGCGGCGCCGATGAACAGCCAGCGTGACGCCCGTGCCTCGTCTTCCTGCTCGCGGCCACGCAGGTACTGGAAGAGAGCGATAAACATGAGCACGGTAAACACCGCGTTGAAGAGGTCGTGGCGCAAGTGGCGGCTATATTGCATGATAGATGGCGAGATGAGGATGAAGGTTGAAGCGGCCAGCGCCCCCAGGCGTCCCAGCCAGGGCCGGAACCAATAAGGCAGCATGATCAATGCCACTCCACAGAGAGCGGGGCCGACACGAGCCACGAAATTGGTGTCACCGAACAAGAAGAAGAGAAACGCAGTGACGTGGAACAAGAGCGGGCCATGCATCAGCGGGTCGTGACGATAGCCTTCACCATTGTAAAGCTTATATGAATAAAGCGCGTGCAGGCTCTCGTCATGGCTGATGGCCCGGGCGCCCAAATCGTAAAAGCGCGTTGCTACTGCCAGTACAAATATCACTCCATAGAGGACCAGTTCCCAGTTGAGCGCCATCACGTTCCACAGCGGCCGCTCCCAGAGACTGGTATGTTTTTCTGCATGTGAAATAGAAGCCATAGCAATCCTCGAAATCAGCAAACTAGCAAATCAGCAAGTCAGGCGGAATCAGTTCTGCACTCCAAGAATTTCCGGTATCTTCTCAAAATGTAGGGGCAGACCCTTGCGGTTGCCCGCCTGGGCAGGCGCCAGACCTGCCATTACCCCAAGATATTGAGAAGATACGATTTCCGGATAGATAGCAAGGTGGCGTATCAACTTCCTAATACTTCTCATATGCCGACTCGGCAGTTCGGAGCAGGTCGGCCTGACTGTATCGCTGGTTTGGGTCTATTAAGATGTATAGTACCTCGTCTTCTTCCCACAACAAGATGTTGATAGGCTCAAGGGAGGCATTTTCAGAGCTCCCCACCCGTGTCACCGTGCCATCCAATTCTTTTAGGATCAGACTGCCCCGCGCTCCGGCAATAAACGAGGCGGGCACTCCCTCACCCCACAGCCCTTCATGGCTGGCCACAGTAACCGGCTTGAAGCGAGCATCCCCGACCGGCCACGGGCCAGGCCGCTGGCGCCAGAAAACCTGCAATTCCAGGTAGCAGCGCCTGGCATCGCCGTACATGCTCTCTATCCAGGCCCCATCTTGAGTGTACGTTATATAACCAAGGAAAGCCACTTGATTTCGGTCGAAGGGAAAGTCCGTTGGCCAGCGGAGGGGGAATTCTACTGCTGCCTGCACTCCCGCCTCGCTGTTGAAAACGAGCGGCGATTTCGTGGGAGTCATCTTCGGTAGCTCTGCCCCCCACTGGGGCATAGCTCCTGGCAAGAAGGTCACACCGAAACGTTGTAGCATTTCCTGCGCCCAGGTGCCGGCCGGGGTGAAGGTCAAGCTAAACGCCAGTACCAGGATAGCAACGATGGGCACGCCAGCCCAGCGCCAGCCGGGCATCCCCGTCAACCGGAGCTTCAGAGAAGGGGGCCGAACGGTACGGCGAACTTTGGTTACCAAACGAGGGCCAGGTGCTGCCCGCAGGGCGAGCAAGCGGCCGGCCAAGGCCAGATCCGCCGCATCATCCGGAGGCAAGTCGGCTGGCAACTCCTCACCTCTTTCCACGGCACTCAGCCAGGCATTGAATTCTCTATCAGACAGGCCGCTCATGAAGCATCATCTCCCTGCAGGAGAGTGCGCATTTTGCGCAGAGCCCTCCGCAAACGCTGAGCAACGTTGGCTTCACTCAACCCCGTCCAGGTAGCAATAGTTCGGTTCGTGTGGCCGGCACCAAAGCGGAGAGCGATGATCTCCTGATCCACCCAAGGCAATTGGACCAGAGCACTCCGTAGCTGCCGCCACTCTTCCTCTTTCTCTGCTTCAACCTGGGGATTGTGGCGTGAGGCCAGGTCGGCGGAGAGTTCAACTTGCAGCGGGCGGCGCCGCCGCAGCCGATCTATCACCATGTTGCGGGCGATAGCCCACAACCAGGTCCCTGGAGTCCCTTTGCAGGGGTCATACTCCCGGCGCCGCGCCCAGGCACGAACAAAAATGTCAGCCGTGACGTCCTCAGCTTCCTCGGGTCCCAAGCGATAGCGAACGTAGTTGAAGATACGATCCAGATGGTGCTGATAAAGGTGGATGAAGTCGTCTTCACTCAATCCCACTTCCGTGGCCAGGATCCCTCGGACGCGCTTTACAGTCAGGTTAATCATCCTCGTCAATCTCTGGCGGGGGATATTACCATAGCGAGGATAAGACTTGTCCAGCATACTATACGCATAACCGCCCAAAGTATGACATCAAAAAGCTATCGATTATTTAGTCTTGCTTTACCCACAACACCGCTTTTTCATAGTTGATGGGGGTAGTAGCGGTGCGCAGAATAATCCAGCGGATCAGTGATTGGCCGTGCAGGCCAGCCGGTGACCAAACCGCGCGGACCGCAAAGTCCTGGCCGGCATAGCCTTCGTCCAACTTCAAGGTCGTATCAGCCGGGGTCAGTATTGCTTCAAAATCAGCCGACGCATCGGAGTTACCGGCAGGTAGTGGCGGCGGCCATTGGTCCAGGCTGTCCACCCAGGTCACGTTCTTGAAACGACGCAACTGCCACTCGACGGCGGGGCCAAGGCGACGGTCGGCGATAATGTCGAGTAAATACGGATCGCCGGCCCGCCAGCTCGATAGTTGCTCCAGCGTCGCTACCAGGTCAGGAAGCCCCTCAGCCGCTGGCGCATGGACCAGCGGCTGGCGAGGATCGGCTGCCGGAGACCCGTAATTCAAACGCCAGCCGGTAGCCACAATGAAAGTTATCAGCACGGTCACTACTACCAGCGCTCCGCCCCGTAGCGCTGAGGGCCCGTCATACCATACCCGAAAGAGAATGACCAATAAGACGAACAATCCAAGCGCGGACACAGGCAACAAAAAGGTCAGCCCGCCGCTCCGGGTGTATTCCATCAGTTCGATGTAGGCATAACCGCTGATGATCAACCCAGTGATGGCGATGATACCTTCCCGCTGCCAACTCCTATCCTTTTGCAGCGAGTCCCACAGCATCCCCAGCGCCAGTCCGGCCAACAAGGTGAGTGGGACTAATGGGACCAGAACTTCGCCAGCGGTGCGCCCCGATCGAAGTAGATCCAGGGCAATACCGCCAAAGGCCCACCAGCCCAGGAAGAGGTCAAACAGTCGACGTCGCAGCAGGCCAACCGACAGACCAAAGAGGCCGGCCAACAAGATCAAAGGCTCGTAGAGAGAGAGCAAAAAGGCGGCGGGGTAAGCACCCTGGCCGGCCAAGGCCGGTGCAAAGCCTAAGAGCCAGCTAGTCAGCAGGTCAGCAGTGGCTGCCAGCCCCCCCAAGTTAAGAAGCAGGCTGGTGGCGACCGCTAGCAGCCCGATGGCCAACACCAGGCCAAAGTTGCCCCACCCGACCAGTCGAGTCCGCAGCGTTGCCAATCCCTCCTGTGCGGATGTAGCATACCCCTTGTCACCTACAGCCGCTGCCAGCGCTAAGAAGCCGAGCAGCAATGCCAGCGTCGAATAGC
>JAHELX010000592.1:0-500 GCA_024643945.1 Anaerolineales bacterium | reverse complement strand
TCCCGAAGATTGCGAATCGCGCTCTCGGTCGAGCCAATTAAACAACCCCATCACCAGGATCAACCCACCCACGGCAGCACCTATGTCTCCATTCACAGCCCGAGAGAAATAGAGAGCCGTAGGCGAGATAGCAAAGAGGGTGGAAGCGGCTAACGCACCTGTCCGACCCAGGTAGCGGCGCAGCCCGTAAGGAAGTAATACCAAGATCAGTCCCAACAGCGCCGGCCCCAGCCGCGCCACAAATTCGCTGCCTCCCAGTAGCAAGAAGCCGATTAAGTTCAGGGTAACGAGCAGCGGACTGTAGCCAGCCTCGCCTACTGGTTGACCCTGGTAGGCGCGCCAGGCCACCAGCGCCTGTGCCGCTTCTGAATCCGACAGCGGGTGCAGGCCCAGCTTCGCGAGGCGCAGGGCCAACGCCAGCAGCACGAGGCCGATATAGGCTGCCCTCTCCACCGTCAGCCAAGAGAGTAACGTATTTACAGAATACGCAGGCAAGGCGG
>JAHELX010000591.1 GCA_024643945.1 Anaerolineales bacterium | reverse complement strand
CCTTCGCTTTAGTCTACGGCCTGACGGCGCGCCAGGTGGGGCTCTCGTCCGGACAGGCGTGGCTCATGTCTCTCACTGTCTTCGCCGGGGCAGCCCAGTTCAGCGCCTTACAGGCATGGGCTACCGCCAGTGCCGGGATGCTCATCCTGGTCACGCTCATCGTCAATCTACGTTATCTTTTGATGAGCGCCTCTATCGCGCCTTATCTGCGAGGCCTGCCCTGGCATCTCAAAGCGTTGGCGGCCTTCATGTTATCCGACGAGTCGTATGCCCTGACAATGACCCGTTACGGCGCCGGCCAGGGCAGCTTCGCCTACCTGATCGGAGCCAATCTGGGGCTCTACGCGGAGTGGACTGTGGCCAGTCTGGGGGGGGGCTGGCTGGGCGCAGCTCTGCCAGATCTCAGCCTTTACCGGCTGGATCTGGTCTTCCCCCTGGCCTTTCTGGGCCTGCTTGTCCCCCTCATCGGCGATCGGATCACCCTGGCCGTCGCCCTGGTTGCCGGGGTATTGGCCCTGAGCGGGGCTGGGCTGCTTCCCGGCAAATGGTACATTCTCATCGCCGGACTGGGGGCCAGCACGGCAGGGGTCGTGTTGGAGAACCTATGGAAGCAATGCTGATCATCCTGGGCATGGCCCTGGTCACCTTCCTGATTCGCTTCAGCATGATCGCATTGCTCAGCCGGGATTTACCCCCGCTGCTGGCCCGCTGGTTGTGCTACATCCCGATCGCTATCTTCACCGCTCTGGTAGTGCCAGGTTTGCTGGTCCCTGGGGGAGAAGGCAGGATTGGGTCTGAACTGTGGGCCGGTCTGGTGGGGCTGCTGGTCGCCCGCCGGAGCCGCCAAGTCCTGCCCGTGATACTGGCCGGTATGGGAACCTATTGGCTGCTGCGCGCGCTGGGCGGCTGAGGGAATCTACCTAGGCCGTGCTGACATTTTGGTGTTATGTCATTCCCTGGACTGTCCGTCCAGGACAGGCTGAGGAGCGCAGCGACGAAGAATCCCTCATACGGCTGCTGGCAAGCGGCGTTCTCAGGGATTCCCTTCGGCCCAGCCTCAGGGCGGGCTTCGTCGCTGCGCTCCTCAGAATGACATGTTTCGGCAAATGTCAACAGAACCTGGCACTACAACCGTACTTGCCTGGCCGAAGTACCCTCAACCTGTCGAAGGGTTATCTGGTCTGATGGCCTAATGCAGACGGGCATCCTTCCTGGCACGAGAGCGGCGGGACTTGGCCGGCTGAGCCAATAGCGTCACCGGCAGCACGTCGTCCATTCGATCTACGAAGACGAACTTCAGGTCGCGCTGAATCTTTTTGGGGATTTCCACCATGTCTTTTTCGTTTCGCCGCGGGACGATGACGGTTTTGATGCCGGCGCGGTGGGCGGCCATGACCTTCTCTTTCAGCCCGCCGACGGTCAAAATGCGGCCACGCAGGGTGATTTCGCCGGTCATCGCCACGTCGTGGCGGACCGCCTGCTCGGTGAGAGCCGAAATGAGCGCCGTGGCCATGGTCACGCCGGCCGAAGGGCCATCTTTGGGAATAGCCCCCTCTGGCACGTGGATGTGAATGTCGAGTTGGTCAAAATAGTCGGCTTTAATGCCCAGTTCGCCGGCGTGGGCGCGGGCATAGCTAAGCGCAGCCTGAGCCGATTCCTGCATCACCTCGCCCAACTGCCCGGTGAGGATGAGGTTTCCCTTTCCCGCCATCAACGACACTTCCACCGGCATCAAATCGCCGCCGGCCTCCGTCCAGGCAATGCCCAGGGCAACGCCCACCTCGTCCACCTCTTGAGTCAGGCTGTCGATAAACTGGGGAGGGCCCAGGTAACGATGCAAGGCGTTGCGGCTGACGTGCTTGGGGGCCGGCTTGTTCTCGGCCAGTTTGCGCGTGATTTTGCGGCAGATGCGCCCGATTTCGCGTTCCAGGTTACGCACCCCGGCTTCGTAGGTATATTCACGAATGATGCCACGCACCGCTTCATCCGAAAAGCGCAGCGTCTTGGGTGCCAGGCCGTGCTCTTCAAGCTGGCGCGGGATGAGGAATTGACGCGCGATTTGCACCTTTTCCTCTTCGATGTACCCGGGGAAGTAAATGACCTCCATCCGGTCGCGCAGGGCAGGTGGCACCGGATCCAGGATGTTGGCCGTGGTGATGAACATCACCCGGGACAGGTCGTACGGCAAATCCAGGTAATGATCGGAGAAAGCATTGTTTTGCTCGGGGTCCAAGACCTCCAGCAAGGCAGCGCTCGGGTCCCCCCGGAAGTCTATGCCCACTTTGTCTATCTCGTCCAGCATAAACAGCGGGTTGATGGTGCCCGCACGGCGCATGGTTTGAATGATGCGCCCTGGCATGGCACCGATATACGTGCGCCGGTGGCCGCGAATCTCGGCCTCGTCCCGGATGCCACCCAGGCTGACGCGCACGAATTGCCGCCCCAGTGCCTCGGCGATGGACCGCCCCAACGACGTCTTGCCGGTGCCCGGCGGCCCTACAAAGCAAAGAATAGGGGTACGCATTTTGTCGGCAGCCCGCTGGCGCACGGCGATGTGCTCTAAAATACGCTCTTTGGCATCAGGCAGGCCATAATGGTTGGCGTCGAGCACGCGCGATACGTTCCCGATGTCGGCGTTGTCTTCCGTCTCGGCTGCCCACGGGAGGTCAATCAGCCAGTCGAGATAGGTGCGGATGATGCCCACTTCGGGCGTCCCTTGCGGCATAGCCGCCAGCCGGCTCAACTCGCGCTCGGCTTTGGTCCGCACCTCTTCCGGCAGTTCTACCTGGTCCAGCTTCTCACGCAATTCGTTGACTTCGGCCAGTTGGGTGTCCATCTCTCCCAGCTCACTCTGGATGACTCTCATTTGCTCGCGCAGATAATACTCCCGCTGGCCCTTGTCTACCTCCTGCTGGACCTGATTCTGGATGTCGCTTTCCAATTCCAGCACTTTCAGCTTGCGCGCCAGGATGATACTCAGGCTTTGCAGACGCATCGCCGGGTCGAAGGTGCTGAGTATCTGCTGGCGTTGCTCAACGTCCAGGTCCAGCAATGACGCCATCATGTCGGATAGCCAGCCCGGTTCGTCAATGTTCATCGCGGCCACATAAGCGTCTTCAGGCAGGTTACGATCCAGTTGGACGCATTTTTCAAACAGTGCCAGCACGGCTCGCATCAGAGCCTCTGTCGAGAGCGTCATCTCTCGAATTTCGGGCAAGGGACGTACCTGCACTCGCACAAAAGGCGCCGTCTGGACAAACTTGACCAACTCAACCCGCTGTTGTCCTTGAGCCAGGATACTGGTAGTGCCGTCCGGCATGCGCAAGATACGGCCCACCGTAACCTCGGTCCCGATAGGATACAGGTCCTCCAGCAAGGGGTCTTCTACGTCGGGGTCGTATTGTGTGGCCACCACCAGGCGGCTGTCGGCGTTCAACGCAGCTTCTACCGCCCGCACCGATTGATCTCGGCCCACGAAAAGCGGGCTCAGGATACGCGGGAAGATCACGGTGTCTCGCACCGGCAGCAGCGGATAATCGACAGGATCAAGCGACTCTAGTTTCACACTATCCGAATTTGTCGAAAACAGTTCTTCAGAAAAAGACATACGATAACTCCATAAGTACTGCGTACTGCGTATTGCGTATTGCGTATTGCGTGTTGCGTATTGCGTGTCTTCCTTCTGTTATTGTCAGGATACACGGGCACGCAGTCGCATGCTACCACAAAAGCCACAATATAGCGAACGACAGGGATTAGACAGGTGCATGCGGATTGGGGGCAGACCCCACCCCCAGCCCCTCCCCGGCGCGGGGAGGGGAGCAGTTCTCCCCCTTCCCTCGTAGCCTGTCCCTGCCAAGGGGGGAAGGGGGCCGGGGGGTTAGGTCGTCAGGCGAGTTCGCCCCGAAATCCGAACATACCCCGGCCGATGGGTGCGTTCGCTTTTAGGGGCGGACCCCCCCCAGCCCCTCCCTCCTTTGGCAGGCACAGGCGCGCCGGGGAGGGGAGCAGTTCTCCCCCTTCCCTCGTAGGGAAGGGTATGCCGTAGACTCCAACGTGGCCACCGGCCAGTTCTCCCCCTTCCCTACGGGGGAAGGGGGCCGGGGGGTTAGGTCGTCAGGCGAGTTCGCCCCGAAATCCGAAGACAGCCCGGCCGATGGGTGCGTTCGCTTTTAGGGGCGGACCCCCCCCAGCCCCTCCCCGGCGCGGGGAGGGGAGCAGTTCTCCCCCTTCCCTCGTAGCCTGTCCCTGCCAAGGGGGG
>JAHELX010000590.1 GCA_024643945.1 Anaerolineales bacterium | reverse complement strand
CGGGGGTGGTCAAACAGGGCGATAGTTCGGTCGGGGTGGGTTCGCAATACTGCGGGGCGGTCGGCAAAGTGAGCAATTCGCAAAATGGGGTCTATGTGGGCTATGTCAGTCGCCAGGGCTACGCGCTGGTGGCGAGCCAATTGTATGTCCTGGAAGAGTGGTTTGATGAGGCCCACGCCGAGAAGCGGCGGCAGTGCGGCCTTCCGGCTGACCTGACCTACCAAAGCAAGCCGCAAATTGCCCTGGAGTTGCTGCAAGCGGCCGTGCAGCGGGGTACGCTGCCGTTTCGCTGGGTGGCGGCGGATGAATTGTATGGCGATTCGCCCACTTTTCGGGACGGCGTGGCAGCGTTGGACAAATGGTACTTCACCGAGGTCAAGAGTACCAGCTTGGTCTGGCTCACCCGGCCGGAAGTCTATCTGCCGGCGTGGCAGGGCCGGGGCCGTCAGCCCACCCGGCTGAAACTGCGCCAGCCGGACGACCGACCGGTCACCGTCAAAGACTTGGTCGCCGCGTTGCCCCAAACGGCTTGGCTGCGGGCGACCATCAAGGAAGGCTCGAAAGGTCCGCTGGTCTGTGAGTTCGCCTTCCTCCGGGTGGTCGAAGCCCGTCAGACCTTGCCTGGTGGCGACCTCTGGCTGATCATTCGCCGCAATGTGGCTGACCCGACGGTCATCAAGTTCTATTACAGCAACGCGCCCGCTCAGACCCCGCTGACCGAGTTTGTTCGCCTGAGCGGCTTGCGCTGGCCCATTGAAACGGTCTTTGAAGAAAGCAAAGGCGCAACCGGGCTTGACCAGTACGAAACCCGGAGTTGGTTGGGCTGGCATCATCATATGACCTTGGTGGCTCTGGCGCACGCTTTCTTGGTATACATGCGCATCTTTTTCCAAGAACTGGCACCCGCTTTGACCATCTATCAAATCCGTTTGCTGGTGACGAGCGTCCTGCCCAAACCGCCTTGGGATGCTACGGCGGCCCTGAAACTGGTGCTCTATTATCAGAAACGGAACTTCGCCGCCTACCTGTCCCATCGCAAAACCAGGCTGGCTAGACTCGCTGCTTTATCCAATGTTGCGCTGTAATACTAAGCATCACGCACATGTGAAGCCCGGCACCATGACGCTATACTTTGCGACTTAAGACATTACTGCGGCCCACAAAGAGCTGAGCGACAAGGGGGTCAAAATCAGCGAAGTCAAAGACGACCTGCACGGCCCAGGGTCAGGCGTAAATAGGAAAAATCGTGTCTGGCAGGCTTCAAGTTTCACCCATCCCTCAAAACCAGCGGCAGGAATACGCGCCGCTCCTTTTCCTTCCACGCCTGGTAATCGTGCATGGCAATGCCCCCGTAGGCCGGCTCGCTGGCAAAGTGGCGGGACACCTCGCGCAATTCATTCTCCATAAACCCCCGACTTTCCTCAAAAAAGGTGACGTGGTCGTAGCGGTTGGGTGTCAACTCGACGCCGATGATCACCGGCTTGCCCAGGGCGTTGCCGTCCACCATGAAGGCTTCGGCGCGGGGGATGATCCCGTCCGTCCGGCCGTCCCAACGCACGCCGGCGAAGTCGCGGTAGTCCATCAAGGTGATAGTGTCCACGATGCTGAGCACGTCCCAGGCAGACTTGATGGCGCCGCTGTTGCCCGAGCCGTTGAGGAAATGGGGCGGGACGTCTACGCCGAATAGGACCGGCTCGTGACTCTGGTTGTAAAGGTTGACCTGGGCCTGGCAATAGCCGATGAGCTCCAGGTAACGAGACCAATGCGAGCCGGTGTACCAGTCGTCGTGCTCTACGTCGAAGTGAATCCCATCAAAGCGCCCGGCGGGAGTGGCCCCGGCCCGGTTGAAATCCAGGATGGCATCACACAGGTCCTTGCCATCTGCCAGGCCGGAGTCGCTTTCCACCCACTGGTGGCTGCCGGCCAGCGCCTCGACACGCACGCCACTCGCCGAGTGGGCAACGCTCAAAAAGGTCTGAAAGGTGCCGGTGACTGCCGTGCCGGCATAAGCCATGTAGGGATAGACCGAGAGATAGCTGGTGGTGACGTACGGGTCGGCGCTGCCGTAGGGTGCATCAATGAAAGCCAGCCAGTCGTCCCGATCCCCCCGCCCATTTCCGTCATGGTCGCCATTGGTGAGTAGGGCCCATATGGCCGGGTTGCCGCCATCGACAGCTTCACCCCAGATCCAGGTCGCCCGGCCGCTTAACTGGACGAAGGCGTCCAGGCCGCTCAGGCCGCCCCAGCCATCCTCCAGGCCCAGTTGCACCCGGTATTTGCCGGCGCCCGGCAGGCCGCCGATGGTCCAGGTATAGGCATACAGGCCACCGCCTGCGTCGATCAGCCACTGATCCACCAGCCAGGAGCTGCCCCCTGCCGGGTGGATGCGGATGCTGCCAGTCAGGCCGGCCCGCCCCGAGGCGTCGCGCAGCCAGATGCGGACCTGGCCGGGTCCGGGCGGCGAGGGACGATGGATCCAGTCGTCGTTAGCGGGCTGGGCGACCAGGTGCGAACCGAAGTCCCCGACCGTCTGCAGAGCGGGACAGGCCAGGTGATTGGACTCGGCCTGGGGCTGCCCGCCCCTTTCCAGCCGGGCAAATACATAGCCGGTCAGCACATCCTGGTAAGCGCAGCGACTCCACATCCGGGCCGAGGCGAGCCCGGCGCTGCCGGTAGTGACGGTAATGGTCTGTTGGGGGTAGTCAATGTCGGTGTGATGGTAGGCGGTGATGACATATTGTGTGTGAGACAGGGCGGAACTGAGACGTACGCTGAACAGATATCCCTCGCCCGCGGGCTGGAAGGCGAGCAGTTGGAGAGTGGGGGAGGCGGACTTCGAGGGGGGGATAGCCTGGCTGGAAAGGCGGCTCCCGACCCGGCCGGTTATTCCGCAGGCAATCACCTCCCTTGCTGCCAGGTGCAGCGTAGCCAGCAGGGCCACAAGGCTCAACAGCCCGATGACTATAGGTGCGATGATGCGCGCCAGTCGACGGCATGGCCTGGTATGCATTGGAGACTCTCCGGCCGGAGGCGTACGTCTTGCAACATATCATAAAATGGATGCCTTGGCAAGCCCGGGTAAGATCGAACAGGGAGCAATCGCATCCCTACGCTTTAACATGCGGATGAGAATCTTTTAATCTAACATTAATCTTCCTCTTACGCGAATCTAACCTTAAAGTTGTATACTTTATAGATGTGAAGGAAGCTATGGAACGGCGCTGGCGACAGCCGGTTCGGGGCGCGCCGGAATCGCGTCCCGGCATGGATCACCCAACGCCGGCCTTGAAACAGATCTCTAGATTTAGGAGCTTTCTCGGAAAGTCCTTTATAATCTAAGTGCCTGGCCTGACGGAACACGGACCACGCAACACGTTCGTAGTGCGTATTCCCCACCACGACCACTTTCCGAGAACTCTCTTAGAAGAGAGGAGGTAACGAATTATGGCAGACTTGATTCGTAGAGATCCTTTCTCTGACATCGTGTCTTTGCGTGATGCAATGGATCGCCTGTTTGAAGAGAGCTTCGTGCGCCGTTTCGACGGAGGACGCTTGCTGGGAATTGAGGGACAGCCACTGGCTCTCGACGTTTACGAAACCGATGAGAACCTGATGGTTGAGGCCTCGCTGCCCGGCATCAACCCCGACGAAGTGGACATTTCCGTTGAGGGCGACCGCCTGACTATCAAAGGCGAGACGAAGCGTGAGGAAGAGAAGGAAGAGAAAGGCAAGTATCACTTCCGCGAGCGCCGCTATGGCGCCTTCCAGCGCACGCTTAGCCTGCCGGTGGAGGTAAACGCTGACAAAGCCGAGGCAACCTTCGAAAACGGCGTGTTGAAGCTGACCTTGCCCAAAGTCGAACAGGCCAAGCCCAAGCACATCAAGCTACAAGCCAAGTAATGAGCAACCGGGGCGCAGAAGATTGCTGCGCCCCAACTGTTGTAATACCCGCACCTGGGTATAAATAATCAGTTTCTACAAGACACAAGAAACAGGGGTAAGATGAGCCCATCTCGCGCCTGTTTCTTGGATTTTGTGTACTATAAAATTAGGGTGTGTTTCACCTTTTGAAGAAACGCGTAAGGAGAGGAGCTATGAAACAGCAACACACGTCTGACTTGCGTCGGATTGCTTTCATCGGCAATTACCTGCCGCGTCAATGTGGCATTGCCACTTTCACCACAGACTTGTGCCAGGCAGTTGCCGCCGAGTATGAAGAGACGACCTGCTTTGCCCTGGCGGTGAACGATACACCTGCCGGCTATGACT
>JAHELX010000069.1 GCA_024643945.1 Anaerolineales bacterium | reverse complement strand
GCGCCAACTACCCCACGCCGCGAAGAGCCTCAGGCTGTGCCCCTGGATGAGATAGAATCACTGCGAAAGCGTCTGGCCGAAGTCTACGACGACTGGGCCCCGGTCGCGCCACGCCCTCCAGAAACAGAAATCCCCGCGCCGGGTTGGGTCGAGCCGGAAGTGCCTCCGCGGCCGCAACGAGATGAGTGGAAACCTGCCGGGGTACCGAAGACCATGCCAGAAGAAATCCCCCCTTCCTCGCGCAAAGAGGCGCGCGTAGCGGCATCTGCTGTGCCTGCGCAGGTCGGCTTGAGCGACACGCTGAAAAGATTGTGGAAATCAGGCGAGAGTAAGGTTACTCTCAATCTTCCTTACCGGGGCGTGGCGATCGGGGGGGGGGCTCTGGTGCTAGTTTGCTGCATAGGCTTGATTATCGCTGGCGGGACAATGCTCGGTATTGGCGGGCCGGCAGGTCCTGTGGCGGATGTGACACCCTCCGAAACAGCGCTGCCAACTGAAACAACACTGGCTGTCGCCATCAACCCCTCTCCCTCACCAACACTCGCCGCTACTTCTACCCCTGCTCCAGCTCCCAGCGCCACTCTCAGCTCGTCGCCTGCTGCCACTGACACGCCGGCGCCGTTGTCTACCCTGGGCCCGACGGCCACGCCGATAATCATCGTCGTCACTGCCACGCCTACCCCGGAGCCACCACCCACCGCGACATCGGTGCCTACTAACACGCCGGTTGGTGGCGCGCCGTCGGAGCCAGCCGCTACCCCAACGCCGGGCTTCAAATATCCGGCTCCTGTCTTGTTGGAACCTACAGACGGTGCGCTTGTGCCCGGCCTGTACGTTTATCTCAAATGGGAACCGGTCGGCCCGCTGGCCGAGGATGAATGGTATACCGTGCGGCTGGTGTTCCGCCAGCAGGGGGAGTTGGTCTACGAGGGAGATAGTCTCAAGATAGCTGAGTGGCAGGTGCCCGAACGCTTCTATTACCAGGCCGATGGGCCAGCGCTGGAGTATCGCTGGTATGTGTTCGTGGAGCGCAAGAACCCCGATGGATCGACGACGCAGTTGAGCCCAGAAAGTAAAACCTTCCTCTTTCGGTGGCAGTAAAGGAAGGCCGATAGCATTCAGCCATTGGTTTACATCTATGGTTGATGGCCAATGGCCGATGACTGTCGGAAGGAGATCCTGAATTGAATAAGCGCGAGCGTGTCTATGCCGCCTTGCACGGTGAGCCAGTGGACCGTCTGCCGGTTAGCATGTGGCGGCACTTCCACAAGCAAGACCAAGCGCCAGAGGGGCTGGCCCAGGCGACACTAGAATTCTTTCGTCGCTATGACCTGGATCTGATCAAGGTCACGCCTAATGGTCTGTACGGCGTTGAAGATTGGGGTGCTTCTATCCGCCGCTCCAGCGATGACAACACGCCTCCCCGACTTAAGCGGCCGGTGGTCGAAACGCCCGAAGGCTGGCGTCAACTGGCAGCCCTTTCGGTGGAACAGGGTGCATTGGGACGTGAATTACAGGCCCTGGTTGCCATTCGTGCCGGACTTGTTCATGACGACACGCCGGTCTTGATGACCCTCTTCAGTCCTCTCACCCTGGCCTACAAACTGGCAGGCGATGTGGTGCAGCAGCACGTACGCAACCACCCGAAAGATTTACATTTCGGGCTGGCGACGATCGCCGAGACGACAGCTCGTTACGGACTGGCAGCACTCAGCGCAGGCGCCGACGGCATTTTCTTTGCTACCCAACTGGCTCGCTCGAGCATTCTCAGCGCAGTCGAGTATCAAGTGTTCGGTGAACGCTACGACCTCATCGTGCTCGAATACCTGGCTCGCCAGACTGACCTGATTGTACTTCATCTGCACGGTGAAGACGTATTCTTTGACTTAGTCCATCACTACCCGGTGATAGCTGTAAGCTGGCATGATCAGGAGACCCGTCCGTCGCTGAGCGAAGCTCTGGACCGCACACGCAAAACGCTGATGGCCGGCCTAGATCGGAAGTTGCTGGCGACCGGGTCACCGCAGGAGGTAGCCCAGCAGGTGCGCGACGCGTGGCGACAGACTGGCGGCCAGAGGCTGATTCTGGCACCAGCCTGCGTGATCCCCTCCGAGACACCCGAGGCTAACCTGCAGGCGGTTATCCAGGCTGCGCGCGAGGTATAGTCGAACCACGTATGCTGTCTAACGGCCAGCCAGCAGACGATCCACCGCGTCGGTGAGCTGAGCCAGGTTGCTTACCTCGTAAGCAGCATCGCAGAACGGTAGATAGTCGAGCATATCGCTGTCACCGGTACCCCACAGCCGGGGCGACTCGGGATTCAGCCAGATGATGCGCCGGGCCCGGCGCTTGATCGTCTGAACCAGGTTCAGACGGGGATCGTTGAAATTGTTACGCCCATCGCCCAGAAAGATGACCGTGGTCCGGTGGTCCACGGCGTCCAGGTAGTCCTGGCAAAAGCTGTTCAAGCTGTAGCCCAGATCAGTATTGTAATATCCGGCGGGGAGGCGGGTCAGTACCCGATCCAGCGCAACCTCAGGCCGGTACTCGGCGAAGTCCTGACTGACCTCCTCAATGTCACTGATGAAGGCGAAGCTGCGTGCCTTGGCTACCTGATCCTGTAGCTCGTAGATCATGAACAGCATAAACTCAGCGCAATATCGCACCGAGGTTGAGACGTCGCAGATAAGGGCTAATTTGGGCTTGAGGTGGCGATGCTTGTGGCGTAAATCGAGAGGGACGCCACCATAGCGTAGGTTAGCGCGAAGGGTGCGCTTGGCGTCGAGGATCCCGGACTTGGCCTGTTTGTGGCGCAGGGCGGCCCGGCTGCGCAGGCGTGCCGCCAGCCGGCGGACCTGGGCGCGCAGTTCGTCGACCTCAGCTTCGCTGAGCGCGCGGAAGGGGCGGTGCATCAGATCGGGCCCAGGCTGGCGCGGAGGTTGTGTCGCCATCTGGCGGGCGATGCTCGCCCCGGCGAACTGACTCACCTGCTCGGCCAATGCCTCTTGATTGGCAGCTACCATTTGCTGCAAGTGCTCAATGGCTTGCTGGCTCATACCGGCCTTGGCCAATTCCTGCCACAGTTGCTCAAGTAGCTCCTGGAGTTCCTGCCACCCCATGGCCTGCAACATCCGCCGCGTGAGCCATGGCTGGTGCGCAGGGTGAGATGCCAGCGGCAAGCCCACCTGTTGACCCAATTGCTCTAACGCTTCCTGACTGGGAGCTTGCCCTGACAGCAGTTGGCGCAAGAGCTGCATCAATTGGCCCAATTGGCTGGGCTGGCCTGGGGACTGACGTCCCCTGCCTGACGGTTGACCCTCCTGCTGCATCTGATTTAGCAGCGCACGCAGGGCGGCAGCCAGCATAGCCCGCTGCTTGGGGCTTAGGTGTTCCTGGGGGTTGATGAGCGGCGGCCCACCGTTCCCAAAGTAAAGAGGAAAGAGTTGCTCGAACAGAGGCAGGTCATTCGCCTCTTTGACGAGGGTGGTGCGTAGAGCAGACTGAAAGGCGTCGCGGTCCATCACGCCGACTTTCTCTATCGCGCGGAATGCATCGCTGCTTTCAGCAAGAGAGATGCGTACTCCGGCCGCACGTAGCCCGGCGATGAAGTCGACAATTCGCTGTTCCATCCGCCACCTCCTCAGCGATAGCGCCAGCGCGGGCGAGGGGCATCCAGATCGTCGGCTTCGCGCTCCGACCCATCGCTCAATCCGCGGCCCACGGCTTGGCGAGTGCGTATCACGTCGGCTTCGTGCTTGAGCAGCACGGTCAGGGTGTTGTCGAGCGTTTCCCGATCCAGGGATGAAACGTTGAGCGTCACCAGCGCTCGAGCCCAATCGAGCGTTTCGCTGATGCTGGGACTCTTCTTCAGGTCAAGCCGTCGCAGGTGATGTACCAATTCCACCGCCTGGCGGGCGAGTTGCGGCCCCAGATCGGGCACCTTGAGACGCACGACTTGCAACTCGGTCTCGACGGGTGGGTAGTCGATGTAAAGATAGAGGCAGCGACGTTTGAGCGCTTCCGACAATTCGCGCGTATTGTTGCTGGTCAGCACCACCAGCGGCTGGTGGCGGGCGCGGACCGTCCCCAGCTCTGGTACGCTCACCTGGAAATCGCTAAGCACCTCCAGCAGAAACGCTTCAAATTCGACATCACTGCGATCAATTTCGTCTATCAAGAGCACCACCGGCTCGTCGGCGGTGATGGCCTGTAAGAGGGGACGTGGGAGAAGAAATCGTTCGGAGAAGAAAACGTCCTCTTCGGCGGCCAGGCGATCGGCAGCGCTGGCCAATGTATTGGCGTCGGCCAGCAGATCCTGCAGCTTGTCGCGCAGCAGTTGGGTATAGAGCATCTGCTTGGCGTATTCCCACTCATAGAGGGCTTTGGTCTCGTCCAGGCCCTCGTAGCATTGTAATCGGATCAACTTCCGGCCGGTAATGCCCGACCACGCTTTACCCAGCTCCGTCTTACCCACGCCGGCCGGCCCTTCGACCAGGACTGGCTTACCCAGGCGTTCAGCCAGGTAGAGCACAGTGGCGATGTCGTCGGATGCGATGTATTGTTGGCTGGCCAGCGCTTGTTTCACATCTGAAATGCTATTCAAGACTCATTCTCCTTTAGACCTATCTGCAAGCAAAAACGCTTAATGTCATCTTCCAGACCCCAAGTAATCATCTATCTGGTCCCCAAAGCACGCTAAATCTCACTATGTAGACCCGACTTGGTGTGTTTTAACTGAAAAATATACCACCCCAAGCGGGGCAGCGAGCCGATAACTCCCAGGATCGGGACTATCAAATTGGGACGCATGGTAACACAACGACCTTACAAAGGCAAATGACTTTTGCTGTCAACGATAGTGCCGGTTTAACTCGGAGGCATAGCGCGTCCCTACGTTATGCGCATGCTCGTCCAGCCAGTCACTTAGCCGGGTTTCGCCGGTAGGTGGATCGCTGGAGATGAGAAGATTCACCATTAAACCCTCGACCTCATCCCGGGTGAGCACCACATCGTTGACTGCATAGCTGATCAACTTGGAAAGGAAAAGAGCCAACCCTGGCCTTAAGTGAATGATCCTGGCTCGGCTGTGGACTTTCCTGGCGATGAGGCGGACCAGTTGGTTGAATGTGTAAATGTCGGGGCCGACGGCATCTATGGTCAGGTTGTCGTCTCGTCGGCCCGCGTTGACGGCTAACCGGGCTACATCTTCCACAAAGACCGGCTGAAGTCGATAGTCGCCTGCTCCCGGGACGACGAACACCGGAAACCGCCTCAGGAGCCAGGCGATGTTATTGATAAGGATGTCCTCAGCCCCAAAGATCACAGTGGGACGGATAATAGCGTAGGATAGATTGGACTCGATAATGGCCTTCTCCAGCCGCCCTTTGCCTCTGAAATAGGGAAGCGGGGATTCTGAGGAAGCGTTGGTGATGCTGATGTGCACAATCCGGCCGACACCAGCCTCTTCCGCGGCCTTGATAAGCGCCTCCGTGTTCTCGACGGCCTGCTCGAATCCGACTGGTCCATACGAAAAGCGCACCCAGTAGCTGTTATAAAGGGTAGTGGCACCATGCAGACTGTTGATCAATTCGCCAGGGTTGTCGAAGTTGAAGGGCGCCACGCTCACCTGGTTGCCAAATGGGTTGGGGCGGTCAGGGTGCCCGGTGAGGGTCTTGACATTTATCCCCATCGAAAGCAGGCGGCGCGTGATGTACTTGCCCGTGTAACCAAAGGCTCCAGTTACGACGTTCAGTTCAGCATCAGTATATACTTCAGGCATCGTGAGTCTCCACGCATATCTTTGTGGTTGAGGCGCCAAAGTTTGGAAGATTGGAAGATCGGAAGGTTAGAAATCTGAGGAAACCTTTCATTTCGTCATTCTTCCAACCTTCCGGCCTTCCATTCTTCCATCTATCTATCTTGCGCGTTGGGATCGTTACCCAAAATAGCTTCGATCCGCTCCAGTACGTCGGGTGTAAGTTTGGCCCTCAGCTCCGCAGCTTTCAAGTTTTCGTGTACCTGGCTGACGTGGCTGGCACCGGTGATAACGCTGCTCACTTGCGGCAGACGCAGCAGCCAGGCCAGGGCCAATTCGGCCGTGCTGGCTCCCAGACTTTGAGCCACCTCGGTCAATTGCCGCACTTTATCGATTCTCTCCGGGGTCAGATATGGTCGCAACCACTCGTGATAGTCGAGGCGACTGCCGGCGGGGATGCCCTCGTTGTATTTGCCAGTAAGGATACCGCTGGACAGGGGACTCCACGTCACAAGGCCGATACCGTGCTGGTGAGCCGCTTCCATTAACTCGGTCTCAACCACATCTCGCTTGAACATGTTGTACTGGGGCTGTTCGACCGCCGGAGGATAAAGGCCCCACTGATTGGCCAGGCCTAAGGCGTGGGCGATTTGTCCACCACGCCACTCGCTGGTGCCCCAGTAAAGGATTTTGCCTTGATGCACCAGATCGTCCATAGCGCGTACCACTTCGTCCAGGGGGGTCTCGGGGTCGTAGCGGTGGCAAAAGTAGAGGTCCAGGTAGTCGGTGCCCAGTCGCTTCAGCGAATTGTGCACAGATTCCATGATATGCTTGCGAGACAGACCGTGGTCGTTGGGACCGGGACCAACGGGCCAGAAAACTTTGCTAGAGATAACCAGGTCCGAGCGCTTAAGCTCTTTGATGACCTTCCCCATCACGATCTCAGCCTGGCCTTCAGCGTACACGTCGGCGTTATCGAAGTAGTTGACGCCGGCCTCGTAGGCAGCCAGCGTGCACTCACGCGCCGTGTCCTGGTCTATCTGATCGCCAAAGGTCAGCCAGGCGCCCAGGGAGAGCTCGCTTACTTTGAGCCCGTACTTGCCTAAACGTCGGTATTCCATAAGTCGTCTTTTTCCTTTCTTTTCAACAGTGTCAACCGTGGTCTTCTGCTATGAAGTCTTAATATTATCCACCTTTCAAGTGCGCTGTCAAGGCTGACAAAAGTTTTACGCTAAATTTACGCTTGGGGGGTAGCGGTCTGGCCTGAGAGTGTGCTAAACTGACCATGGAGGGCTTGTTGCACCTTCTTGGTGAATTTGATAAAAGAAGTCACACGAATTTATCGACTGTCTCTCAGGAGGAGAACATGATATATGACCAGGAACAGGATGTAACGTACAAGCAAGAAGAGAAACGCAAACCAGGCGCTATCCGCATCGTGGGTTTAGTTATTGGCTTGCTCCTTATTGCAGGCATTGTGTTTCTTTTGTTCAGGAGCGGCTTCCTGGGCGGCCCCAGCGCACGAGCGCGGACGCTGACCAGCGTAAATCTACGCGAAGGGCCTGGCATCCATTACCGCGTAGTTGGCGGGTTGCCGGCGGGAACCGAGGTTACAGTAGTGGGCCGGAGTGAAGACGGCTCGTGGTTGGTCGTCAAGACTGAATCCGGAAATGCGTGGATGACCGGTGGCTCTAATTTTGTGGAAATCGATGCAACAGCGCTATCGAAACTGCCCGTGGTTGAAACGTCGCCTCCTTCCTATGATGTCAGTAACGCCAACGTGGACCGTGTCTTAAATCAGATCCCTCTCGTCATCTATCATCGAGACCATTTCACGTGCGTGTCTCACGCGGGGCTAAACAACCTCCTGATGCCACTGGAGGACGGTAACGTGATCGGCCCCCATTCCGGTGATTTCGCTTTCGTAGGCAAAGGCGGAAACGTGCTATTCGAATACCAAAATGGGACGTTTCGACTTATACGGGATAACCCAATCGCAAGGTTTGACAATGGGGAAAAGTCTCTGTCATTGGAAAAAGCCCTGAAAATGTTCGAAGATGGCGAAATCGTTTGGACTGGCAGATTCGGAGACTGGCCTGGGCGAGGCGTGACCGGTTGCGATAAATCGGCAAAGCCTTGAGGCGAATTCGGGGCGGGACAGCCAGATAGGAAAGGAAAGGCAAGGGAAATCCCCTCCCCTTGCCTTTCCCTATTATGGGTCTACTCAGAATGGTAGGCGTGAAGTAACTACTCAGCTACCCTTGCGAAGGTTGAGAATAACTTTGCCAACAGGGCAATTTTCGGTAGGCCAAGGCATTTTCGCTCTGAAAATTCTCACCAAACCTTCGCAAGGGTAGCTGAGTAGTTACTTGACATGTTTGATTTTTGCTTAACCTATGACAGTTCCCCTCGCAGCCGCCCTGGCAGGGGCAAGCCTTGCCTCCACCAATCTACAACCTATCCCAAAGTACCTGGTATTTGACTTGACACTTGCACAGTTTTGGAGTAGGATAAACTAGGGGTTATATACAAACACAACATATTGTGGTATAATGTATGTTGCAACACAACATATAGGTATACTAGCTCTGTCGCCAGCCCATGATTCGAACCAGCTTTCAATTCGTCTCTCACAGGAGCGATAGCGGTGGAAGCTCTCAAGGAACGTATTCGACGCGAAGGCAAAAACCTGGGGAATGGCATCCTCAAGGTGGATAGCTTTATTAACCACCAGGTGGACCCGGCTTTGATGCTAGCCGTCGGCGGTGCCTTGGCAGCACACTTTGGGGCGATGGGCATCAACAAGGTGCTGACGGCTGAAATTTCGGGCATCGCTCCCGCGCTGACCACGGCGCTGGCCCTGGGCGTACCCATCGTCTATGCACGCAAGACCAAGCCGGTTACTATGCCCGAGCAGAGGTACCGCCAAACAGCCCCCTCGCACACCAAGGGGGAGTTCGTGGAATTGATGGTGTCGCCCGAATTCCTCGGCCCCGACGACAAGGTGCTCATCATTGACGACTTCCTGGCCCGAGGTAAGACCATTGATGCCTTGGCCCGGCTGGCCATAGAAGCCAGAGCGGAGATCAAAGGCGTCGGAGCTGTGATCGAAAAAGCTTTCGAGGGGGGACGGGCCGAATTGGCCTATCTTAATGTCCCCATCTATTCGCTGGCCGTCATCACCCAGATGACCGGCGACGAAATTATCTTTGCCTGAGGAGTGATGTCCGAGCGCGAAACCATCGTCATTCTTGATTTTGGTTCCCAATATAGCCAGCTCATTGCCCGGCGGGTGCGTGAGGCGGAAGTCTACTGCGAACTGATTCCCTACAATACCCCGGCTGACCATGTGACCCGGCTGAACCCGCTGGGCTATATTCTGAGCGGCGGGCCGGCCAGCGTTTACGCGCCAGGTGCGCCGCATCTGCCTGACTACGTCCTGGGCAGCGGCCGGCCGGTGCTGGGTGTTTGCTATGGTATGCAGTTGCTGGCCTATCACCTGGAAGGCCAGGTAGACCCTGCTCCCGAACGGGAATACGGCCCGGCCCAAATCGAATTAACTGACGCAGAGGATCCCCTATTCGCCAATACCCAAAGGGCACAATGTCTCCACCCTCCACCCCCCAATTCCCAATTCCCAATTCCCCCTGGCCTACCCGCCAGGGCAGGCAATCCCCAATCTCTAACTGTCTGGATGAGCCACGGCGATCGCATTACCCGCCTGCCTCCTGGCTTTAAGGTGTTGGCCCGCTCCGCCAACAGCCCGGTGGCGGCGATGGGCGACCCGGCGCGCGGCCTATACGGGCTGCAATTTCATCCCGAGGTGGCTCACACGCCGCAGGGACCGGAGATTTTGCACGCTTTTCTGTACGACGTGTGCGGATGCCAGGGAGGGTGGACGCCAGGCAACTTTATTGACGAAGCGATCCAACGAGTACAGGCTCAAGTCGGCGCAGGGCGCGTGCTATGTGGCCTGTCAGGCGGCGTCGACTCGGCCGTGACGGCGGCGCTGCTGCAGCGGGCCGTTGGCGGCCAGTTGACGTGCGTCTTCGTCAACAACGGGTTGATGCGCCAGGGTGAGCCGGAACAGGTGGTGACCACCTTCCGTAACCATATGCATGTGCGGCTGGTGGCTGTGGACACGACCGAGCAATTCCTGTCGGACCTGGCAGGCGTGATCGACCCAGAGGTGAAACGCCAGCGCATCGGCGCGCGCTTCATCCGCGTCTTCGAGGCTGAAGCGCGCCGGCTGAAGGAGGCACAGTCCTCGAAGGGTTCCGATTATTCCCCGCAGGGAACCTATTGGTTGGCCCAGGGCACGCTTTACCCTGATGTGATTGAGTCGACCGCCCCCGACCGGACAGTGGCGGCCAAAATCAAAACCCACCACAACGTGGGCGGACTGCCGGCCGACATGCAATTTGAACTGATAGAGCCGCTGCGCTATCTCTTTAAAGACGAAGCACGACGGGTGGGGGAGGCACTGGGGTTGCCCAGGGAGATTGTGTGGCGGCATCCCTTCCCCGGGCCGGGGCTGGCAGTCCGCGTAGTGGGCGAGGTGACCTGGGACCGGCTGGAAACCCTGCGTCAGGCCGACGCAGTCTTCATCCAGGAACTACGAGCGGCTGGCTGGTACGACCGGGTGGCGCAGGCCTTCGCCGTGTCCCTGCCGGTGCAGAGTGTGGGGGTGATGGGCGATGGGCGCACTTACGCCAGCGTGATCGCGCTGCGTGCCGTCACCACCGAGGATTTTATGACCGCCGACTGGGCGCGTCTACCCTACGATTTGTTGGCCCGGGTCAGCAACCGGATTGTGAATGAGGTGCCAGGGGTCAACCGGGTGGTCTACGATGTGAGCAGCAAGCCGCCGGCGACCATCGAGTGGGAGTAAGAAGGTGTCTGAAAAGTAGGGTGGGGCAGCCTGGGAAGGCTGCCCAGGCAGGCCCCACGACTTTTCAGACATACTCTAAGTAAAGGAGGATCGCGATGAGCCTCGAACTGAAAACCGTGATGGGGCAGATGAATATCGTCGGGGGGCGCTGGGTGAGTGAAGCGCCCAACGCCCTGGCGGTGCGCGAACCGTCCAGCCAGCCACGCGGTGGCCTGGCAGCCCATAAGCCCTCTTTGGGGAAGGGAGACCTGTTCGTCGTGGTCGAGGTACGCGGCGACTATGAACAGTCTGAAAGGGATAGGCTAAGCCGGTCGTTGGCAGAGACGATTCGCAACACGTACTACCAATCGTCCGGCGGCACCACCGCTAGCTTGCGTCGCGCGCTAGTGGCAGCCAACCAACGGCTGCTAGCAGAGCACTCGCGAAGTCCCGCGTCAGCGGGGCGTAGTCCCGAGACAGCGGGGCGCAGTCCTGAGACAGCGGGGCGCAGGTCTCATAGGGGGAACAGTGAGGAATCGGACCGCCCGTCTGGCGGGGGCGCTCTGCTGGGAGGTGTCACCGCCGTGGTCGTGCGTGGCGAAGATGTATTCATCGCCTCGGTGGGGCCGGCAGTCACCTACACCGTCAACCGGGGCCTGGCGACCCAATTGCCGGAGACCTCTCCGTGGCTGGATATGGCCGATCCGCAGGCAACCGGCGCGCCAGCGCTAGGCCGGCGGGCAATGGTAGATGCACAACTTTTTCACGTAGGTATCGATCCAGGCGACATGCTGGTGCTGGGTGACAGCCGCTTGGCTGCCCGCACCTCGCCGGATGAAGTAGAGAAAGCCGTTGCTTATCAAGGCGTGGAAGGCGCATTGACCAACCTGGGCAAGCTGACCGGCGGCCACGATTGCACGGCCCTGGTGGTCGAAATTCAGGCCAAATCCACATCTGCCCTACCTGAGGTGCGGGGGACCCCTCTTCGGAGAGGAGAAAAAACAGCCGTTCCAGATCACCCCCCACATGCCAGGGAGTCTGCCTCCGTCGAAGCCGTCTCCGGAGAGCCTGCCGTTGCGTCCGACGCCGCGTCGATGGCTACTGTATCGCAAGCGGAGGTTGGTGACGGTGACATAGCAACGCTGGGCGGCATCGGCAAAGCGACGCAGCGCAATATGGGTGGCTTCCGCCAAAAGCGTCTTGGCGAACTCCCCGACGTGGCTACCGGGACCTACGCCCCAGGTCGAGTCAGGACAGGGGGTCGAGCTGTGCCGGTAGGCCGCTGGCTACGCGCCGTGGGTAAGGGACTGTTGGCGCTGTTGATGGTCATCTGGACCGGCCTACGCACGCTTATCAGCCGCGTGTTACCGGGACAGGAGCAAGCGGCGACAGCGCGGCGACAGGCGGTGACGGGTCAGGCACGCCGCGTCCGCGCGCCACAGATTCCGCAGCGTCTTCTGCGGACGATCGCGGTGGCCATTCTTATCGTGGTGCTGCTGGCTGTGGGGCTGACTTACTGGCAACAAGGGCTGGCCCGCGAAAATGAGTTCAACAGCCTGGTAGAGCAGGCCCAGGCCAGCTATCAGCAAGCGCTGGGTGCCGATGACACGGCGGCTCGTGACCTGTTAGCTCAAGCCGGGTCCCTGCTGACCCAGGCAGATGCGATCAAGCCGGACGAGCCAGTCGTCAGCGAACTGCGTGCATCCATCGCCGAGCAACAGGACAAAATTGACCGGGTAGAACGGCTCTACTGGGTGGGAGAGCTTCGCAGCTATGAAGACCCCGGAACCCAGTTGAAACGGGTTGTTGTCAACGGATTGTACGTCTACGTTCTCGACGCGGGCACCGATCAAGTGTACCATTATCAACTGGACGAGGTGAATGACGCCCTGGAGCCCGACGAGAACGACCCGGTGTTGGTCCGGCGTGGCCAGCAGGTGGAGACATCGGTCATGGGTGAGATGATTGACATGGCCTGGATGCCTGCTGGTGGGGAGCGCCAAACCAGTGACCTGCTGATTCTAGAGAGCGGCGGCTTGCTGGAGTATAACCCCAGTTGGGGATTGACCCCTGCACCTATTGCCAACAAAGACGCCTGGGCTCTACCTGTCGCCGTCGGCAGCTTCTTTGGCAATTTCTACATTTTGGACCCACAAGCGGGACACATTTTGCGTTATATGCCTGGCGCCGAAGGCTACACCAACCCGGCTCAATATTACTTATCGGACCAGGTTACGGTAGACCTGAGCGGCGCCGTGGATATGGCCATCGATGGCTTCATTTATGTTCTCTATGCCGATGGTACCGTCCGTAAATTCGAGGCAGGCGTGCCTGTCGAATTCCAGATCACCGAGATTGACAAGCCCTTCAGCCGTCCCGCGGCTATTTACACGGCACCTGACGATGTGGCCCAGTATCTTTACGTTGCCGACGCTGGCAACCGCCGCGTGGTGCAATTGAATAAGGACGGCCGCTTTGTGCGCCAGTTCAAACCTCGTGACGAGGACACGGTCAATTTCGGCACCCTGCGCTCTATCTTTGTAGACGAACTCGCTGGGAAACTCTATCTCCTCAACGACCATGCCCTGTATATTGCCAACATCACTCCCCTCCAATAGAGGCTTACCCAGATGCGTTGGGCATAAGCTGATCATCTATCACCAGCGATATCTCGCTAGTGCCCCATCGAAGTGGTCTTGATAAGCCCGATTCAGCCGCCATGGGCGTGGCCCTGGTATATCATAATCTCTGTGATGGGGTACTAGGCCAAACCACTTACGCGATTTTGCCGATAGCCCGGCCTATGATATAATGGGGCCATGGCCTCACATACCCAAGCGCAGTTGAGAAGACCGATTCAGCCGCACCATCAGGTCTCCTGGCTTTCACGTCTCCTTGCAGTGGTGCTAACCCTTGCTTTTCTGGCCGGGGGAGGATACTCCGGCTACATTTTCTATCTTACCGTCAAAGACGTGGTAGCTCACGCCGAACTTCCCACTCTACCCTATGTTGATCTGACCCTACCGGTCGTCAGTCCAAGAGGAAATGACTTTCCCAACCCCCGCGCCGCTAGCAATCCGCAGCCGGTCACCGGCCTTAGCGGCGAGTCGTTGCCCGATTGGGAAGAGGACGAACGTGTCAATGTCCTCCTGTTGGGCATTGACAAGCGCCCCGACGAACAGTATGCGCGCACCGATACTATGATCCTGATCACTGTTGACCCGGCGACGGGTAAGGCAGGCATGCTCTCCATTCCCCGTGACCTGTGGGTAACCATCCCCGGCTACGGCGAAAATCGTATCAATACGGCGCATTATCTGGGCGATAAAAATGGCTATCCGGGCGGCGGGCCTGCCCTGGCGATGAAGACGGTGCAATACAACCTGGGGGTGCCCGTCCACTTTTACGTGCGGGTGGATTTTGATGGCTTCCGGCGCATCGTGGATACTCTGGCCGGCATAGACATTGACGCGCCGCAAACTATCAACGATCCCAAGTATCCTGACGAGAACTACGGTTATGATCCCTTCTACATTCAAGCCGGGCCCCAGCACCTCGACGGCGATATGGCCCTGAAATATGCCCGCACCCGTGCTACCGCTGGCTCCGACTTCGATCGGGCCCGGCGCCAGCAACAAGTTTTATTTGCCATCCGGGAAAAGGCGCTGGCCATTGGCGTCGTCCCCAAAATCCCCGATCTGTGGGCGACTATGGCCGATACGGTGCAAACAGACCTGCAACTGGTTGACATCCTTGAGCTGGCTAAATTGTCCGACAAGATCACCGGCGACGATATCCAGAGCGCAGTCGTTGACCATACGATGACCGTAGATTACACCACCAACAGTGGCGCGCAAGTGTTGCTGCCCGTCCGCGAGAAGATCCGCCCGGTGATAGATCGCATCTTCTCCTCCCCTGAACCGGCCGGCCCGCCGCCAACTCCGACGCCCGATCCGGTATTGGCGGCCCAGGCCCAGGCTGAGGTTCAGGCCGAGGCCCAACGTCGGGCGGAAGTTGCCGCTGCCTTGCAAACCGAGGGGGCTAAAATCGTGGTGCAAAACGGCACGCCCGAGCAGGACCTGGCGGCAGCAACGGCCGAATATTTGCGCGATCAAGGTTTCAGCATTGTCCAGTTCGGACCTGCCGACCGCACCGACTACCCACGCACCGTCATCGTGGACTATACGGGCAAGACCTATGCACTAATGCTGTTGTCCGATATCTTCAACGTGGCCGATGAAAACATCCGCCGAAGCCCGAATCTGAAGAGCGAAGTGGATATCCGCGTCATTATTGGCGCCGACTTCCAGCTTCCAGAAGCTCGGTCGGCCCAGTCCATCGCCGCAGATTCGTTCATCTCTCCGACGGGGGTCAATGGGCAAGGAAGAGAACCCGCGGGTGGGCAATCCATCCGCAGCCGATAAGGCGAAACATCGCCAGCCAGGAACGGGTTGTGCTTGCCGTAGGCGTTGACATGGTTGAAATCAGCCGTATTGAGGCTGTCCTCAAGCGCCACGGCCATCGCTTTCTGCGCCGCGTCTACACCGATCGGGAACTGGCGTACGTCAATGAACGGCCCCCGGCGCTAGCAGCCCGCTGGGCAGCCAAAGAAGCCACTGCTAAAGCTCTGGGTACCGGCATCGGCCCGGTAGGTTTCCAGGAAATCGAGGTCGTCTGTGACGCCCAAGGCAAACCGGAGTTGTATCTTCACGGCAACGCCGCTCGCCTGGCAGCTCGCCTTCATCTCGCCCAGTTTGCTCTGAGCCTTTCTCACACCGCTGACTATGCCCTGGCCTTCGTCGTGGCGCAGGGCTCAGAACCGGAGCCCAAAGATTAGAGATAAGACCAATACCATCCTGTAAACTTTCAGTCTTCAACATCTAATCTCAAAGCAAAGGAGCTAACCCAACATCGTGACACGCATCAAGAGACCTACAGACATGACGATTTTACATCGGGAATGGCAGGGGCTGTTGATCCGTCTCGGGGTATCGGCCGGTCTGCTGGCGTTGGCCCTGGCACTGGCATCCCGCTTTAGCTAGCTCTGAGTTTGAAGCAGGGTATAGCCACAATCCCCTAACCGGAAGCTGCCCGGCTTCCCAGGGCTGCCCCCTTGTAGAGACCTGTGCTTGGGGGAGTAGTTTGCGCGGGAAGCCAAAGCCACGAATGTTCTGTCTCCCACTTGCGTTTTTAGTTCGAGACTGGTATACTTCATTCAATTGGGCGGTTAGCTCAGTTGGCTAGAGCGCCACGTTGACATCGTGGAGGCCACAAGTTCAAGTCTTGTACCGCCCACCTGAGGTTTGCTCCTCTCTGTGCGCAAAGAAGAGGGGGGCAAGGGGTAAACTTGAGAAAAGCAAAAGCAAAACCAAAGCCGGCCACTCTCGGCCGACAGTGAAAGGGCCTCGCGCCGGCATTGACCGCGAGGCCTTGTTGTTCAGGCTCAAATTAAGGACTATCTATGGTCACAAGTGGCAATCCTCAACTTTCTGTTCCCACCTTTCTAACTGTCTGGAGCAAACTCACACCCCCCATAAAGAGGCGCTAGGCACACTGCTTACTCCCAAATTCCAGACTTTCAGAAACGTCAGTTCTCATCCTTACTGA
>JAHELX010000589.1 GCA_024643945.1 Anaerolineales bacterium | reverse complement strand
AGGACACCACGGTTGACGCGGCACCCGCGCCCGTCGAGGAGCCGGCACCGGAGCCTGTCGTGGAGCCTACCCCTGTGCCCGTCGAGGAGCCGGCACCGGAGCCTGTGGCCGGGACGGATCTGGCGCTCAGCCTGGTGGATGCCGTGGACCCGGTGACTGAAGGGGACGTCGTGACCTACACCCTCAGCGTAAGCAACAACGGGCCTGACGCCGCGCTGAACGTGATCCTGACCGATACCCTGCCGGCTGGAGTGGCCTTCGTTTCGGCCACCCCGACCCAGGGTAGCTGCCTCGAAGCCGACGGCCTGCTCACCTGCAGCCTGGGTGACATACCCAGCGGCAGCGGCGCGGGCGTGGAGGTCCTGGTTACCACCACGGCGGCCGGCGTCATCACCAATCAGGCCAGCATCAGCTCGGACACGGCCGATCCCAACCCTGCCGACAACAGCGCCAGCCAGGACACCAGCGTGGACGCGGCACCTGTGCCGGCCGTGGAGCCGGTACCCGCGCCCGAGAGCAGCCAAGGAGGTTGATAAAGAGGTCAATGAAGTGCCAGATGTCTTCCCACAGCTCGTGATCCGAGCGTAGGAAGCGTGGAAATAGCCCCTGGCCTCCCGGGTGCTGGCTACCTGGGAGGTCGGGGGAGACCATCGGCTCTCTCGACCTTCTTTTTCGAAAATTAGGAGACATAAGATGAGAAAACCAATAACTCGACGTGACTTTTTCAAATTTGCCGCCGGCGGCGCCCTGGCCGCCGTGGCCGGGGCACGCTTGCTGCCGGGCAACTTGGGCACTATGCTGCATCCGCTCGAGGTCGGGGTCGCCAGTGCGCAGGATCCACCACCGGACCTGTACTTCGCCGGCACGGACGGCTGGATTTCCCTGCCGCCCTCTCCGCCCATCCCAATTTACCATCCCGACCCGTATGCGCCGGCGCCCTTCACCACCTATATCTTCGGCTTTCGCAACATCACCGGGCTGAGTGCCACGCAGATCTCGAATCAAAAGATGAAGGCCCAGCATGCGGCGCCTATGTTCTGGGTAAATCAATATGATCCCGCGAATCCCAAGGATTTCAGGCTGCAGCTCACCAACCTGGGGCTGCAAATACGGCCCGACCTGGTGGATTCCCATACGGTGCACTGGCACGGTTTCCGCAACGTGATCCCCTTCTTCGACGGCGAGCCGACCACCTCAGTTTCGGTGCCCGTCGGGCGTAATTTCACCTATATCTACCGGCCGCGCGAGCCGGGCACCTATATGTACCACTGCCACGTGGAGGACGTGGAGCACGTGCACATGGGCATGACCGGCCTGGTCTTCGTGCGCCCCTTGCAGGATGGCCAAAACATCGGCGGCTACACCAAGTTCGCCTACAACGACGGGGATGGCTCCACCGGCTACGACCGCGAGTTCGCCATGTTCCTGAGCGAGGTGTGGGCCGAAGCGCACTGGTGCGATGCGCACATCCAATTGCCGGAATGGACCGACTACCACGTTGACTTTGCCCTGCTTAACGGGCGGGTCTACCCGGATACCCTGGCGCCCAACGGGTCGGTTGACCCGTTTAACCCGGTCCGAGACGCCAGCGGCGACCTGATCGCCACCCCCGGCTACGAACACCTGCAATACCAGCCCCTCTCGTCACTGGTGCAATGCAACGCCGGCGAGCGAGTGCTGCTGCGCTTCGCCAACCTGGGTTTTAAGGAGGCGTCCATGACCCTGGCCGGCATCAAGATGCGCGTAGTAGGCAGAGATGCCACCCTGATGCGCGGGCGCGACGGCACCGATACCAGCTACGAGACCGACACCATCTCGATCGGCGCGGGTGAAAGCTTTGACGTCATCTTCACCGCGCCGCCGTTCAGCGGACCAGTCGCCTACAATAGCTATCTGCTCTACAACCGCAGCTACAGCCGCGCCGATAATGGGATTGGTTATGGCGGGCAGATGACGGAAGTTCGTGTGTTCCCTTCCGGCACGTTAGTGCCTCAGACGGTGCCCAACACCTAGGCCAGGGGCCTAGGCATTCGCAAGAAGGAGCTTAAAATGCGTACATTTATACCCAAGCGGATCCGGTGGGGGCTGGCATTGCTGATGGTCGCGGTGTTGTTATCGGCTGCTCTGCTGACCCAAACCCAGTTGGCAGCCGCGCAGACGCCACCACGTGTCGGCGTTGTCTGCACTTCCGGCACAAGTCCCAACCCGACCTTCACCCTGACCACCAAAACCGGATACATCGTCCTCCCGGATGGCAACACTATGTTCATGTGGGGGTTTTCTAAAGGAAACGATCCCTTTCAGCACCCCAGTCCGGTGCTGTGCGTCAACCAGGGCGATACGGTGACGATCATCCTGCGCAATAATCTGCCTGAAGATGTTTCGATCGTCTTCCCTGGACAGGAGAATGTGCTGGCGGACGGCGCGCCGGCCCAACCCCAGTTCGATGCTGGCGGGGTGCTCACCTCACTCACCAACGTGGCGGCCAAGAACGGCGGCAGCACCACCTACAGCTTCGTGGCCTCCGAGCCGGGCAGCTACATCTACGAAAGCGGCACGGAACCCCAGAAGCAGGTGCGCATGGGCCTGTTCGGCGCCCTGATCGTGCGTCCATCCATGGGTGCTGATTTTGCCTACAACCGGGCCGACAGCCAGTTCACCCCTGAAGAGGAGTTCCTGGTGCTGCTCTCGGAGATCGACCCCTACCAGCACCAGGCCGCCGAGAACGGGAAGTCTTTCAACATGAACAACTATCATCCGCGCTATTGGCTGATCAACGGGCGCGGCTTCCCGGACAGCATCGCCGACAACTACGCCTCCTGGCTGCCCAGCCAGCCTTACGGCGCCCTGGCGCGCATCCATGCATTCAACGATACCCTGCCCCCCGGCGACCCCAACTACCATCCTTTTCCAGGGCTGATCCACTACCTCAACGTGGGCAGCGTGGATTTCCCCTTCCACCCCCATGGCAACAATGGCCGGGTGATCGGCCGCGATGGGCGCCCGCTGGAAGGGCCCGCAGGCCAGGACCTGTCCTTTGAGAAGTTCACCATCAACGTCGGCCCTGGACAGACCTGGGACGTAATCTTCAAGTGGTACGACGCCGAAGGCTATGATGAGATGGCCAATCCGGTCCCGGTGACCATACCTGATATTGCGAATATGACCTTTGGTATGTTCTTCAGTGGCAGCCCGTATCTGGGCATGATGGGACCCATGCCCCCCGGCATGTCGACGCTCAACGAGTGCGGCGAGTACTACATCATCTCGCACAACCACGCCCTATTCCAGATCACATCCTGGGGCACGCCCATGTCGGGCCCGGCCACCTACTTGCGGATTGATCCGCCATTGCCGAACAACTGCCCGTAAATGAACTGAGTGATAGCTCAGGAAACGGAGAGATACGTATGAATACCATAATACGGCACAAGCTTAGAATAGGCGCCCTACTCCTGACGGTCGTGGCAGCGCTGCTTGGCGTGGTCGTCCTGGTCAATGGAGAGGCGCTGGCCAGTCCGGGCCTCTCGCCGGTCGTCGCCCCGCAGGCGGCTACGCTGCCTGTCACTACCTGCACTGCTGCCGGCCCTACGACTCGCATCTGCGAACTTTGGGCCACGACCGGCACGCTCACCTTACCCGGCTCCAGCGTTCCGATTTGGGGCTACTCAGACACAGCCGGGGGGGCAGCGACCCTGCCCGGCCCGGCATTGATTGCCACCCAGGGCGAGACGGTCACAGTTGTCTTACACAACAACCTGACTGAAACGACAGCCCTGGTGTTTCCGGGGCAGGCGATGCCGCAAGACCTGATCGGGGTGGTGGCTGGCAGTACCATCACCTACACCTTGAGCAATGTTCAACCCGGCACCTACCTGTATGAGGCCGGGCTGACCTTTAACGGGCATCACCAGGTGGCCATGGGCATGTTCGGGGCGCTGATCGTGCGGCCTGCCACCGCCGGCCAGGCCTATAACGACGCGGCCAGTGTCTACGACGACGAGGCGCTGGTGGTGCTCAGCGAGATCGACCCGGCCTTTAACTCCAACCCGCTGGGTTTCGACCTGCGCAACTACGCGCCCAAGTACTGGCTGATCAACGGCAAAGCCTATCCTGATACCGACGCAATCGCCACTGCGGCCGGCCATAAGGTCCTGCTGCGCTACGTCAACGCCGGACTGCAGCACCACTCCATGGCCCTGCTGGGCACGCAGCAAACAGTGCTGGCGATGGATGGCAGCCCTCTATCCTACTCGTACCGCGTCGTGGCCGAGAC
>JAHELX010000588.1 GCA_024643945.1 Anaerolineales bacterium | reverse complement strand
AGCCACCTTTGCCAACCAGCGCGCGGCCTGGGCATATAGTTCGCCCTCTCCGGCGATGGACTGGGCAGCCGCTACGGCCGCGTTCAGGTCACCCCCAGCATAATGGCGAACGGTTTGGTAGAATGTTTGCTGAGCAATCTCCATCGCCACGCTAATGCCTCGTTGCGTGAATATCTACTCCCTACTCCTCCCCAAAGGGGACCTACAGGTTACTCCCTACTCCCTGATCTATCCCCGTAATTCTGATGCCTGCCCCTTTGGCCTTGTAGCGAATGTTGATGCCGATGAGCACGGCAGTAAGCCCTTCGACGACGACGGCGTTTTGCAGCGGGCCAGCGTCCAGGCCGCGCATGCCGGCTGCCTGGGCCAGAGCGATGACCTCAGCTTTGGCCTCTTTGTCGTCGCCACAGACGAGTACGTCGCTCTCGATGGGACGGTCTGGATCCTGCAGGTGGGCAGCACCGACGTTTTGAAAGGCAGCCACCACGCGCACGTCGCTGCCCAGCAGGGCCTGTGCCTCGGCCGCCGCACTGCCGCCGGGTGGGATGTAGACCTGGCTCACTTTAGGCGGTTGCAGGGGAACGGTCACGTCCACCAGGATTTTGCCCCTCAACCCGGCGCGGATGCTCTCCAGCGTGGGAACGTGGGCGCTGTAAGGGACGGTCAACACGACCATGTCGGCCGCGGCGGCTGCGTCGTGATTGCCCATGCCGCGAATCAGGTCTTGCCCCAGTCGCGCGTTCAGTTCGGCAGCCACGCGCTCGGCCTTCTCTTGCTGGCGCGAGCCGATAAGCACCTGGTACCGACCCGACTTCGCCCAGCGCAGGGCCAGGCCAGGCCCTTCGTGGCCGGTACCGCCGATGACGGCGATGGTTTGAGTCATGAAAATGTCTCCTTTATCCGGGGGTGAGATATGAGAACCTCGTAAGGGAAAATTGCCCCGATAACACATAACGCGGCCAAACCGCAACCGAATTTTCGACTCACGGACAGCCGGGAGGGTTCCCCATAGCGGGACGAGGCAACTATAGCGCAAGTCAGGGGAAGGGGCAAATTGTAGTGAGATGTAATCAAAGAATCTGGGTGCGAAGCCAGTGGGAATCTGCGTCCAATTTAAAGATCGCCAGTGTCCAGCCTCTAATTCCCACAAGTAGTGGGAGACCGAAGACAAAGGGGATGGCAATCGCATGGATCACTAGCGGCGTGAGTATGTCCCACCACCAGACACGCAGCGTTTCGTAGAGAGTGATGGATAGCAAAGCAGTGAGGCCAAAGACGACGATCCGGGTGAAGGCTGACGACGGGATGAGCAGGACTGCGATCGCCAGCGGCCACAGCAGGTACCAGGCGTGGAATTGCTGGTTGGGTAGCATCAGGTACCAGAAGAAGACGCCGAAAGTGGGCACGAGGATGACACGCTCCAGCGTCGGCGGATCGGTGAGCGCGTGCCAGGTGAGCCACAGATAGATGAGCAGAAACAGACCCCCCAGCAGGTCGCGGCTTACGTCGAAGGCTACGTTGGTAGTCAGCCAGGGGCGCAAAATTAGCACCAGCAACGTGAAGGGGGATTTGCCCGCGCCCTGCCCCAGGCTGCGAATCGCCCAATTCTGCCAGCCAGGCCACACGGGCGCCATCAGGGCCACTCCCAAGCCGCCGGCCAGCGCCAGGTTGCCGGTGGAGACCGCCAGCCGCCGCCCCCAACTCGTCTCCTGGCGTATCAGATAGAGTAAGAAGAAGGGCAGGACCATCACCGGGACGAATTTGGTGAAGATGGAGAGAGTCAGCGCCGGGATCACCAACCAGCGGCGGTCACTGGCGGCAAAGTAGACGGCCAGTAATAGGAAGAAGACCATGAGGATGTCGTTGTGGCCATTACCTGCCGATTCCAGCAAGGCCAGAGGATTCCAGGCGAAGGCGGCTGTGCCGACCAGTGCCCAATCGGGCTTGAATCGCCGCAGGGTCAGGCCGACCAGACCGGCACAACCCAGGTGGGCGAGGGTGGTAATGGCTTTGAGCGCAAAGAGGTGAGCCAAAAAGTTTCCACCGACCAGCCGGAAGGCCAGCAGCGAGATACCTTCCCACACCAGGCCGTAGGGGGAAGGGGCGTCGGCCCATTCGGCGGCCAGGCCCACCCAGGGATCGCCCGGCAAAGCTTGCGGTGCGGTGGCCAGCGGGTTGAGACCATAAAGAGCCCAGCCACGGGTATGTACGGCGTAGATGAGCACGTCTATGGCGGTGGTGGGATAGGCCAGCACCAGCGTTATGCCAAAGAGGACGGTTCCGCCGATAACCAGGCCCCAAACCCGGCGCTGGCTGGCGGAGTCTTGGAGTATGGCGTGCAGGCTCCTCAGCGCAATGATGTAGCCCACGAAGAGGGCAATAATAGCCAGTGTAAAACTGACCGCCCCGCCGACCGAGTGGCCGGTCAGTTTGGCATAATCAACCGGCGGGATGGTATCGTAGAAGCGGGCCAGTGGGAAAGGCCGGACGAAGATCAGCCAGTAAATAAGTTCGCTGGCCAGGCCGACTCCGGCCACTGTGAGAAGTGGGTCAGTCGCTATCTTGGGACGGGGCAAAGCCATGCTCCTTGAGAAAGCGTTCGATGCGGGCGACGAAGCGCTCGGCTTTTTCGAGCAGGTGTTTTGTTTCACCCTCAGTGACCACGAACTCGGGGTCGTAGTCGCTTTTGCCTCGCCTCTGGAAGAGTTCTTCGTAAATATCCTTGTATTCTTCTTCCAGCAAGTCAGGCTGCACGAGAAATTGGCTGATGGCCGATTTGATACTAGAATGTTTGCCTCGTATGACGTTGACTGCATAGAGAGCGGCTGTTGCCGCATAGAAAGCAGCGTAGTAGGCGCGGGAAATGGCTATGTCGGGAAAGTCATGCGCGTCGATTCGCTCCAGGAAGGACAGATTATGGTGGGCCCGTGCCAGGTGAAGTTGGATGGTCTTTCGAGTGGCTTCGTCCATCTGACGCAACACTCCTTCCTCGAAGTCAAGCGGGACAGTTTGAGCCGTGGTTTGCCAGGCAGATTCATCCCATACTTCGATACCTTCGCGTTGCAAGTTGACATACAGGGGTATCTTAAGATTTTGACGATGGCGAAATTCATCAGATGTCCATAGCATAGGCATCAGGGACACGCCGTCCTTGGTTACCAGATCGGCGGCCAGGGCACGTAGCTCCGCCTGATCCATATCGGCCACCACCATTAGATCCAAGTCGGAATAAGGCTCGGCGTCGCCGCGGGCTTTGGAACCGAAGAAAATGACATGTTGCACCCGGTCGCCGGCAGCCGCCTCCAGCCGCTCCAGGAAACGGGCCAGAACCTGACGTTCCCGGTCGGTGAGATAGGGCAGGCGTGATTCAGACAGCAGCTTGGCGCGTTGGGTGGTCACGCTTGGCACCTCACTCTGCTCTCCCGGCGTGGGGATACATATGCTTGCCGTGAGGATGTACCCGGTCACGCGCGTCTTCGGCGCTGAGGCCGGTACGGGCGAAGTTCTCGCGCGCCTGGCTCAGGCTCACGCTGTTGGCGCCGACTGGCTCGTCAGGGACTGCTTCTTGTACCGGGTCACTCTTCCAGCCACAGACCGGGCACACGTCCCAGTTACCCAGGATGGGGAGTGATCTGTAGTCGCAGACCGGACAGGGAAGCAGCTCGGTCATCTGGCCACGGACGTCCACTGACATATCCAGATTGCCGTACAGGTAAGCGCCGAGGTAGGCGTTGGTCACACCCCGCAGCCGCCGCTTCATCTGGTGCAGCAGGACCGGCTGGTAGCGCGGGTCGGAGGGGATGATAGTGGGTGGTATCTCGTGCCGATCGTGTTGGGCTACCAACGCCGGATCAAGCTGCGGGCGCAGGTCGTCGGGGATGAAATCGTTGAAAAAGGCGTGGATCGCCTCGACGGCCTCTTCCAGAGTCAGTTTGCTCAGCATATCTTTGGCGATGAGTTGGATGGCTTCTTTACGGTGCATAAGAGTCTCCTGGGATCGGGAGTCAGGGAATCAGGAATCCGGGAATCAGGGACTCGGGAAATTAGGCCAATTAGACAGGTGAACGCTCCAATTCCTGATTCCTGATTCCCTGATCCCAATCTTGTTACATCTCATTTACGCGCCGCCAAACCCCCTTGGCCAGTTCAGTAGCCTTAGCGGCGATGGCCTCCTCGTCCAGCGTGAGCAATTCTCTATCCTTCATCAGCAACTTGCCGCCGGCGATGGTGTGCGTCACCTGGGTGCCGTCTATGCCGAAGACGATGTGCCAGGGAT
>JAHELX010000587.1 GCA_024643945.1 Anaerolineales bacterium | reverse complement strand
GACAAATGCTTCCAGGTGGTGCCGGGATATCGCGAAGTGCGCTCTGGGCATTTTGTGGCCTGTCATCTGGTTGAGTGGTGCAGCAGATTAACGTAAGGGCTATCTTTGAGGCAGTGGCACGCTACCGTTGAGCAGCCTTCTCGCTTTGTAGCCATCGCTGAAGGCCTCGTAGTTAACTTGATCTGGTCCTCGACTTTCGTCTTTGTTAAGATGGGCCTGGATTATATGGGGCCGTTAACAATGGCGGGGTTGCGGTATTTCCTGGCTTTTTTGTTGCTGCTTCCGCTCATGGTCGGCCGTCGAAACCTGATCCGTCCTTTGCCGCTATGGTTGTGGGTTCGCTTGTTGCTCATCGGCTTGAGTGCTTACACCCTTGGGAATGGCGCGCTCTATTGGGGCTTGAAATACCTGTCAGCAACGACCGGCTCTTTTCTGATGAGCTTCGTGCCCCTTTTCATCCTCTTTGTGGGCATTCTTTGGCTTAAGGAAATCCCTACCCAATGGCAGATTGCCGGGACGGCGATCAGTCTTGTCGGGGGATGGCTTTTCTTTTCACCGGGCTTCAGCGCTGGTGAGCCCCTTGGGGTAGGTATCGTAGTCATAGGCCTGGTAGGCTTTGTTATCTTCGGCATTTTGGGGCGAGAGGTCGCCAAAGGCCGGCAGGTGGATACGCTCTCCCTGACTGCCATTCCTCTCGCCTTTGGGGGGGGCTTGCTTCTCCTCATTGCCTTTCCGATCGAAGGGCTGCCCCAAATCTCCATGACGGGGTGGAGCATTGTACTTTGGCTAACAGTTGTCAACACTGCCCTGGCCTACATGGTGTATAACCACTCGCTGCGGATGCTAACCGCCCTCGAGATGAACGTGCTGCTCAATCTTTCACCCCTGGGAACGGCGATATTGGCCTGGTTGCTCCTGGGTGAAAGATTGAGCAGCATCCAGATTGTCGGCGTGCTTACCGTCATCGGCGGAGTGATCCTGGTTCAATGGGGAGCGCGGTCAGGGGCCGTTGGCGAAGGAGAGAAGAAGCCGATATGACCTGGTTGAATGTAGGTTCTGTATCTTTTGACGCCGGCCTGGTTATTTTTGATAAGGATGGCACTCTCATTGATTTTGAACATGCCTGGGGTCAGCAGACGGTTGCCGGCGTCGAGCGATTGTTTGCAGCGGTGCAGGGTAGCGATGCGCTGCGTCGCGCCATATATCGCAGCCTGGGATACGACCCGCAAACACGTCGTACGGATGACACCGGCCCCCTGGCGACGGCTGCAACGGCAAAATTAAGTACCATTGTTGCCACCGTGCTCTACCAACAGGGCTTGAGTTGGGACGAGGCCGAAGCGCACGTCAAGAACTCATTCGAGGCAGGGATGGCCGCCATTCCCTTGAGGGAGTTAGTGCGCCCTGTGACCGACGTCAAAGCCCTGTTGAGCGATTTGCATAAGGCCAATGTGCGGGTTGCCGTCGTTACCACCGACGACCGGACCTCGACCCGGGCGATGCTGGCCTTGCTCGGTATCGAAGATCAAGTGGATTTTCTCGCCTGCGGTGACGATCAGATTCCCGCCAAACCTGCGCCCGACGCTGTCTTGAAAACCTGCAGCTATCTGGGTGTGGAAGCGGGTCGCACTCTGGTGGTAGGCGACACCCTCACCGACATGGTGATGGCTGAGCGTGCCGGAGTAGGTTGTCGGGCGGCCGTCCTCACTGGCGTCGGTGGTCGAGACACCCTTGCCCCTCACGCCGACGTGGTGCTGAATTCTATCGCCGAGATATCCGTAGCAAAGGGAGCATAATCATGATAGGAAAAGAACTGGAACAACCAAAGGGGCGTTTCGCTTTGACCAACGGTCGAGTGGTTCTGCCCGAGGAAATTGTAACCGGCAAAGCACTTGTCGTGGAAGCGAACAAGATCCTGGGGATGGCCGATGCCGCGTCTTTGGGTGTTGAGGTGCCAGGGATCGATGTGGAGGGGCGCTACATTGCGCCGGGGCTGATCGATATCCATACTCATGGCGCACTGGATCACACGTTTAACGAACCCACGGCAGAGGCGTTCACATGCATTACGGAAGAGAATGCGACTCGAGGCGTCACGTCGCTGCTGGCGACAGTGACGACGGCCCCTATCCCCAACCTGGTGGAATGTCTCGAGTTCAGTCGCCAATGGATGCAGGAACCGCACGCGGGATCTCAAGTGTTGGGCGTGCATGTGGAAGGTCCGTACTTTAGCATGGCGCAAAAGGGTGCACAAGATCCGAAAAACATCCGGAATCCAGATGACGGCACCCCCGACATTTTGTTGGAGCACCGCGATGTGATCAAGATAATGACCTACGCGCCAGAGCTGCCGGGCGCACTGGAGCTCACGGCCAGGCTGGCCAGGCTGGGCATCGTACCGGCTGCAGGACACAGTTCTGCCACAGATGAGGATGTGTTGGCAGCGATAACGGCCGGCTTGCGACACGTCATTCATCTGTGGAGTGGGCAGTCCAGCACCGTGCGCGAAGGCCCCTGGCGCAAGCCTGGCCTGTTGGAGGCATCGCTGGTCTTCGATGGGCTGACTGCGGAGATCATTGCAGATAACAAGCATCTACCACCTACCCTGCTGAAATTGGCGTACAAATGTCTGGGGCCAGATCGCCTGTGTGCGGTCTCCGACGCGAGCAGCGGCGCGGGTTTAGCGGAAGGCGCTCGCTTTCGCATGGGGGAAATGGAATACGAAGTGCATAATGGTGTTGGGATGATGCTGGATCGGACGGCGTTTGCTGGTAGCACGACATTGGTGAATCAGATGATACCCATCCTGACCGAAGCAGTTGGTATCCCATTGGTTGAGGCAATTCGGATGCTCACGCTGACACCAGCGCGGGTCATCGGCGTCGATGATCGCAAAGGTAGCCTTGAAACTGGCAAGCATGCTGATATAGCTGTCTTTGAAGAAGATTTTACAGCCTGGCGAACGATGATTCGTGGTCAGTGGGCATATGCACGCACATCCTGAGTAGTTACGGGGTGGAGTTCGAGGGCTCAAATGCAAGAGGAGTTCGCACAGCCTGTGCGAACTCCTCTCAAGGGGCGTTGAGGCGAGCCAGGGATGTGAAGTATCTGTTCTAGCGGTTTCCGCCGCCGCCTTGCCCTCCATTACCACCCTGCCCACCACCTTGGTCAGAGGGGGATGAGTCTGGAGGCGTGGTTTCCTTACTACTGCTGCCACTGTTGTCGCTGCCCTGGTCGGGCTGCGGGCCGTTTTGGTTCTGGTCGCCGGCTGGCTCGCAATCGGTGCAAGTGCCGTCGGGGTTGCCGCCAGGCTCTCCCGGGCCGGGCTGATCCGGCTGCGGGCCATATTGATTCTGGTCACCGGCTGGCTCACAATCGGTGCAAGTGCCGTCGGGATTGCCGCCAGGCTCTCCCGGGCCGGGCTGATCCGGCTGGGGGCCGTATTGATTCTGGTCACCGGCTGGCTCGCAATCGGTGCAAGTGCCGTCGGGGTTGCCGCCAGGCTCTCCCGGGCCGGGCTGATCCGGCTGGGGGCCGTATTGATTCTGGTCGCCGGCTGGCTCACAGTCGGTGCAAGGGGCGTCGGGATTGCCGCCGGGCGCACCGGGGCCGGGCTGATCCGGTTGCGGGCCGTACTGATTTTGGTCGCCTGCCGGCTCACAGTTGCCTGTCGGGCAGGGTCCGACGCGCTGCGGTGAGCTGATCGGGGTGGTAGGGGTGATGACCCCGCCCGGCCTGGGCATCATTGTGGGTTGGGGGGGCGCTTCCGGCGGACGGCCCTCTGTATGCCGCCAACGGAAGGTCTGCGGATCTTGCAGGCCAGCCTCGGCATCTTGGCGCACCTGGTTGAGCAGCCGGGTGGCCTGGCGCAGAGGTTCCTGGGCCGGCTCGGCAGCACGCGTTCGAGCTTGCTGCAGCGCCTGTTCCTGAGTCTGGGTCATCTGCCGGACTTGAGTCAGCAGGCCAAGCATGGCATCGTCGGGCAATTGGGCCGCCAGGTGGAGTGCCTGGTTCAGGTGCGTTTGCAGCCGGGTCAGGGTGGCCTCATCCGGTACGTTGCCTGCCAGAGCGACACGTTCCATCTCTTGGGTACGTACCTGGGCCAGGGCCAGGTGCAGTGCGGCCTGGTCGGCGGGGTCACGGGCCATATCCATGCGCACCTGCTCCATGGCCAGCTTGGCCGGGTAGAGGGGCGAGCCGGGCAGACTGTCGGCTGCCAGGGCAGCAGCACCGCCGGCCGAACCGAAGATCATGGTGAAAATCAGCGTTGCTTTGAC
>JAHELX010000586.1 GCA_024643945.1 Anaerolineales bacterium | reverse complement strand
GATCCCATCGGCTCCGAACCGGCGCCTTTCGATGCCTGGCCACCTGGCGTGCCGTCTCGCCACCCGGACGTGGAAGGTATATCGCTGCGAGCCGGGCTGCGCGTACCCCTCATCGCCCAGAACGAAGTTACCGGGCTGATGCTTGTCCACACGGCTCAGAAGCCACGCTTCACACCAGGCGAGATAGCGCTTCTCCAGGCATTCACCAACCAGGCCGCCGTGGCCATTCAGCGTACCGGCCTGATTGAGGCGCTCCGCGACAAGATCGTGCAACTCGAAGCTGCCCAGGCAGAGTTGGTCAAAAAAGAGCGATTGGAGCGGGAGCTAGAGTTGGCCCGACAGGTTCAGCAGAGCTTGCTGCCACGCATCTTTCCCATGGCCCCAGGCTACAAGTTCGCCGCTCGAAGCGAGTCAGCCCGCCAGGTGGGAGGCGATTTTTACGATGTGATCCTGCTCGATGCCGACCGGTTCGGCGTGGTCGTCGCCGATGTCTCGGACAAAGGGATGCCAGCGGCCCTATTCATGACGTTGACCCGCAGCTTGTTGTTGGCCGAAGCCCGACGCGAACGCTCGCCTCGCAACGTGCTGATCAATGTCCATCGGCTGCTGCTCGAGTTGGGCCAGCCAGAAATGTTTATCACGGTATTCTATGGCATCATTGAGGGCACGGCGCGGCGATTGACCTACGCCCGAGCCGGGCACGAACCGCCGCTCTTGCTACGCGCTGGGGTTGCGCAGGAACTCGGCGGTGAAGGCGCTTTCCTGGGTTACCTGTTGGACGTAGACGAGTTGCATCTGTCGGAAGAACAGCTAGACCTGGGGCCCGGCGACCGGTTGGTATTGTACACTGATGGCCTGGTCGACGTCATGGCCCCGGACAGCCAGCGCTTCGGCAAGGGTCGCCTGGTACCTTTGCTCGAGTCTTGCGCTCACCTATCGGCAGACGAACTGTGCGCGGCTACCTTCGCCTCGCTGGCTGCCTACCAGGACAATGCCGAGCAGTACGACGATATGACTATGCTGGTCGTTGAGGTCGAGCAGTAAACTTGCCAGGAGCAGCAACTTCCCACTATAATACCTGCACGTGAGTGTAACGCACTTGTCGGGACTTTAAAAGACAAATCATTGAGAGGTTATACAAAACTGAAAGAGAAAACCACCTGTTTCCCACCCCATTTACCTCACACTTCCGCCTCTTTCACCGGTTATTGGCCTCGACTGATAGGGTTGACAATCGTCTGCCTGTTGGTGATATTTGGCATGGCTATGCCTTTCGTCCAGCAGGCCGGCGCCAACCCCAACCTTCCCGCCGATTTATCTTACAACACTGAAACAACCTGGATATTGCCCAGCCTGCCACATCTATCGGCTGCGGCTGGCTACATTCCCCATAATTTATCTCACGGCCAGGCCCTCTTCGAACTAGGCGATGAAGTCATTCACGGCTTCCGCCCAGGCAAAGATTATCTGGAAATGTACGTACGCGACATTGCCTGGGGCATGGAAACGGTCCAGTACTATTACCCCGGCCAATATCTGCGCGAGCCGATTGAAGCCTATCTGCGCCGGCAATACACTGCCGACACGCGCAGCCTGGACGGCGATTTTGGTGTGCTGGCTGGGGAGGGTGCCATTGGAGGCATCATTACCCCCGAGGGTCAGAGCGACAAAGAAACCATTACCAGCGACGAAGAGACCAGCCTGATCCACGCCGCCTATCTCTATTACACCACGGCCTACAATGCTGACTGGCTGCGAAGCTCCATCAACGGCCTCAGTATCATTGAGCGGCTCAACCTGGCTGCGGATTGGCTTTACAGCCACCGGCTTGACCCGGAGCTGCAACTAATCTGGCGCGGCCACACCACCGATTGGGGTGACGTGAAATTTGAGAAAAGCTCCAATTATACCGATTACGATCCCGAGCAGGATCACCTGACCGCTTCGATCTACGACCAGGCCATGGCCTACATGGCCTGGATAGAACTGGTCGAAATGAACTCCGCCGTAGGTGACACGGCCCGCGCCGCCGAATGGCAAGCCAGGGCTGACGCGCTAAAAGAGCAAACCAACGCCCGGCTCTGGCAAGCTGATAAAGGCTTCTACTTGACCCACGTCCACATCACTCCCCTGGAGCATGACTTCGATGAATCCGCGATGGTGAGCATCTCCAATGCCCTGGCGATCTACGCCGGGTTGACCGATTTTGAACAGAGTCAGGCTATCTTGCACAACCTGGAACGGGTTCGTTTGGAGGCAGGCGCCGACAAGCCTGGCCTCTCCCTCTATCCCTATTATCCCAATCAGTGGCCCAACCTCTTCTTTGATTACCTGGGGATGGGTTATGGGAACTATCAAAACGGCGGCGTATGGGATTGGTGGGGTGGTGTACAAATTAAGACCGAATTTCTTAACGGGTTCGCCGAAGAGGCCACGACCCATCTGCTACAAGTAGCCAGCGATTGGGCCAGACACCCGGGCAATATCATCGAGTGGCAGTCTACCACTGCCCCGGAACGCCACGAGGGCAGCCACTACTACAGCGCCGCCGCTGGCACTATGGGCAGTGCCATTATTGAAGGGTTTTTTGGGGTTAAGCTCAGCGGGAACGAGCTGACGCTGCAACCTCGTCTGGGCTTGAACGATGGCTTTATCCGAGTCTATCAGCCCTCAACCGACCGCTACGCCGCCTATCGCTATGATTGGGATCAGGACGTGATCAAATTTGATTACGGCACCAACGCCGAGGGTTCGGTAGCCATTGAGATCTTAAAATCATGGACGCAACATGTACTTACGGTGACGGTTGACAGCCAGCCGGTGGAATTCGATACCGAGACACCGGGCAACGATACCTACATCGTTTTGACTGCCCCTACCGGCCAGCATAGCCTTGAAATTGTGACGGGCTCTCCGCCAACCCAGCCAGCCGCGACTGAAGCAGACTCAGCCGCCACCGATACCATTGTGGACTCGCCGCCTCCGACCACCAGCGTCGTCCTCAGTCCGACGACTCCACTCGAAACAATCACCCCCACGCAACAACCGGTGGCTGAATCACCCGAAACCGGCCCCGCAGAAAATGAGGTGCTCGCCCAGGAGGTTGCCGGCACCGGAACGTCGGAAACCCCGCATTCCGCAGCAGCTACACAAACCACCAGCGCCGTAAACAACTGGGAGACACGGCTGCACCTCATTCAATCGATCAGCACCGCCTTGGTCGTCTTCTCCGGTTTAGGCTTGATCGTCTTGATCGCGATCCGCTCGCGCGGCGGTTCTTAGGATCAACGCGCCGCCCAATCCGAATAAACAGAGGAGGAGCGCGTAGCTCCTCCTCTTCGCTGCCTTGAAGCCAGATGGCTATGGGCTACCGCTGCATGGAAAACACCTCAAACCCAGTTCCGTCACCTGCACTGAAGGGGATCATACAGGTGTCAGAGCTGTCACCCAACACGGTGACCGTGCCAGGTGTGGTGCCGCTGGACACGTAGACCCAATCTCGGCCGCGGTCCACTGCGATACCCTCGCCCGGGTTAGTTCCCACGTCGTACGAGACCGGCCAACTGAAACGCCCGTCCCAGCCTTTGGGAATGAGCAATGCCTGATCTGCCTCGCTCCCATCGGCGCTGGAGGTCGTGGTCCATAGGTGACCGCCATCACCGGTTGGGCCGATGTCGGGGTTGATGGCGATAGCCCGCATGGGCACCGGACGCGTTGGGTCACCGAAGCCGCGACGGAAGGCGGCCCAGCCCAACAATTGATCAGGAGTCCCTTCCCCATCCGTGCCGATGACCACCACCCGATGGCTGTCCACCGTAGCCACATACGCCAGGTCTCGCGTCTCATCCACCGCCACCCCGTAAGGTTGGGTGCTGGGGTTGTCGGCGCCGAGATCCACCGTGCTGCTGATAGAAGTCTCATTTACCACCGTCACGCTGTGGTTTCCAAAGTTGGCCACGTACACCTTGCCGGTGTCCGGGTTGGCCGCCACATGGAAAGGTTGACTGAAGCTTCCCTTCAAGGTGGTAACGACCGACTGTGCCTCGGCGTCTACCACCGTCACCGAGTCACCCAGGCTGTTGGCGACGTAAATGGAGTCATGAACCGAGTCATAGGCCACACCCCACGGCCCGTCGCCTACGGTAATCGAAGGCAGCACGCTGAAGCTGGCAGCATCCACCGGCGTCACCTGGTCGCTGCTGTAGTTGGTGACCCAAATGAGGTTGTGGGTTGGGTCATAGGCCACGCCGTTGGCTGAGGTGATGCCGGTGATAGTC
>JAHELX010000585.1 GCA_024643945.1 Anaerolineales bacterium | reverse complement strand
CAGGCAGGCCAGGACGGGCAGCCCCTAAATCTATCCGCCTTCGCCCAAATCCAGGACGAGATGCGAGAGCGCATCGGCTATCTGTCCGGCGAACGCTACGACGCGCTGAGAGGCTGGCTGGAGCGCTACCAGGAAGGAATGGACGGTGTCCCCGGTGAGGAAATACCCCTTGACTACTCCTTGAGCCGGCTCTTCGGCGAGGTGCTGTCGCAGCCTGGTTTTGGTTTTCACGGCCCAAATCAGGGAGTCAGGGAAGCAGGGAATCGGGGAATCAGGGAATCGGGGAATCAGGGGGTCAAGGAAGCAGGGAAGCAGGAGGTTGGTAGGATGGGGAGGCAAAGTGACAGCCTGGCGTTGGAGGCGGGGCGGGTGGCTTCGGACCTGATCGAATCGGCGCGTAAGTTCCGAGAAGCATTGGAAGCGGTGCCAGGTACGGCGGAGGATGAAGGCATGTCTATTGGCGCCCGTTTCGTGCGCATGGTGGAACGGGGGGTGGTGGCCGCCACCTACGTTCAGAGTTGGCGGCTGGCGCAGGGAGACGCGGTGCTCATCGCACCTGCCTATACCTACCTGATGACCAACCGTCCTGTGGACTACCAATTCTGGCTCGATGCGGGGAGCAACGGCTGGTGGGAGCGCATTTACCAACCGCTGACCCATCCCTACGTATTGCGCCGCGATTGGCAGCCGGGTGATCCCTGGACCGACGAGGACGAGTATCGGGTTCGACAGGAATCCCTGTACCGGCTGGTCTTAGGGCTGGTACGTCGTTGCCGCCAGGGGATCTACCTGGGCATCAGTGAGCTGGGGGAGCAAGGTTACGAACAGCGGGGGCCGTTATTGCAGACGATTCAATCGGCGTTGAGAAGGATGGCAGATTGAGAATGCTTCAGAAAGCTGGACGTTTCCTGCTGCTGACACACAAAGATAGTGCCAGTCGCTATTGGGAGATAGATGCGCTGCGCGGGGTGGCCATCGTGATGATGGTCATCTACCACTTCGCTTACGATCTGACCCTTTTTGGTTATTACCAGGCGGATGTGTTTGTCGGGCCGTGGCGAGTTTTTGCGCGCATAACCGCGAGTCTGTTCATTCTGCTGGTAGGTGGCTCTCTGGCACTCAGCCAGGCGCGCTCCAGCGGCTGGGCAAGTGGCTGGCATGGGTACAGGAATTACCTGGGGCGCGGCCTGAAGTTGGTAGGCTGGGGCATGGTTATTACCCTGGTCACATGGATGTATATGGGTAAGGTAGTTATCATCTTTGGCATCCTGCACCTGATCGGTACGGCAATCATTCTGGCTTATCCCTTTCTTTCGTTCGGTCTGGCTAATCTCGCCATCGGTATTGCCAGCATTGGGGCCGGCATTTATTTGAACCGATTGCCGGTGACCTCCCCCTGGCTGCTACCGCTGGGCCTCAGGCCGCCGGCGCTTTATCAGCTAGATTACTTTCCCTTGCTTCCCTGGTTGGGCGTAGTGCTGTTGGGCGTATTCGCCGGCCAACTCTTCTATCCCGATGGCATACAACGCTTCAACCTGCCCCGTCTGGACGGACAGACTGGCTTGAAGGAGCTTACCTGGCTGGGCCGTCGTTCGCTGATTATCTATCTGCTTCACCAGCCAATCCTTTTTACCCTCTTTACCCTGGCCAGCGTTGCCGGTTTGGGTATGGGGAAGGGGGCCTGACATGACCGGCAGTCTCTTGCCTGAGGTGATCTGATCAATACGATCTCTTTCTCCCCGCGACCCAAACAAAAAGAATTGCTCGACCACTACCTGGCCTACCGGGGCAAGATGGGAGTCAGCGCGGTGCCAGGCAGCGGTAAGACCCATACTCTGTCTTACCTGGCAGCGCAATTGGTAGCAGCCGGCCTGGACGACGACCAGGAGGTACTCATCGTCACCCTGGTCAATTCGGCTGTGGAGAACTTCCGCAGTCGCATCGCCGGCTTCATTCGGCAAAGTGGCCTGCTGCCGGGTTTCGGCTACCGGGTGCGCACCTTGCACGGCCTGGCCCACGACATCGTGCGCCTGCGCCCGGGCCTGGTCGGCCTGGCCGAGGACTTTGTCATTGTGGACGAGCGAGAGGCCAATCGCATCCTGGAGGAGGTGGTCACCCGCTGGCTGCACGACCATTCCCACGCGGTTGATACCTACCTTGACTGGGGGGAACTGAGTGACAACAAGGCAGAATGGGTCAAACGTGACTCCTGGCCTGACCTGGCGTTGGACCTGGCGCGTGCCTACATCAAACGGGCCAAGGACTGGCGGCTCACGCCTGAAATCCTGGCCGACGGACTGGCCAAAGCAGGAGCAAATGATCATTCGTCTCTGTTACTGGCTCAGATGGCAACCACTGTCTACCGCGATTACCAATTGGCTCTCTCCTATCGCGGTGGGGTTGATTTCGACGATCTCATCCGCCTGGCCCACGAGGCACTGCGCGCTGACGAGGATTTCCTGGCCCGGTTGCGCCGTCAGTGGCCCTACATCCTGGAAGACGAGGCACAAGACAGCAGCAAATCCCAGGAGGACATCCTGCGCCTGCTGGCTGGCCCTGAGGGAAACTGGGTGCGCGTCGGCGACCCCAACCAGTCGGTGTATCACACTTTCACTAACGCCAGTCCGGAATACCTGCGCCATTTCCTGTATGAGCCGGGCGTTACCTCCCGCGCATTGCCCAACTCAGGGCGCTCCCAGCCCAGCATCATCCGTCTGGCCAATTATCTCATTGACTGGTCGCGGCACGAGCATCCGGTGCCTGAGCTGCGCGGCACCCTTTCGTTGCCCCACATCGAGCCGACGCCTCCCGGCGATCCTCAACCGAACCCGGCCGACGATCCATCGCAGATGTATTTGATCAGCCAGCGTTACACTCCCGAGGCCGAAGTGACCAACGTCGTCCGCTCCGTCCAGCGCTGGCTGCAAGAGCATCCAGAGGAGACAGTCGCCGTGCTCACGCCCCGCAACAAGAAAGGGGTAGACGTGGTCAACGCCCTGCGCCAGGCCAAAATCCCCCACATGGAGTTGCTCAACAGCACCGCGGCTACCCGTTCCACTGCTGGGGTATTGGGCAATGTGTTGCGACACCTGAGCGAGCCGACCTCGGCCCGGCAACTGGCGACTCTCTTCCGCGCCTGGCAGCGAGCTGATTGGGACGATCCCGATCAACGGACTCGCATGCGGGCCATTGAGGCCTGGCTGCGCAAATTGCGCCAGGTGGAGGACTTCCTCTGGCCCCTAGGGGACGAGGCCGACTGGCCGGATGCCTCGCCGGAACTGGTAGACGATCCCGGTACAGTGGAATTACTCGGAGGATTTAGCGACCTGGTTCGTCGCTGGCAAGGGGCCGCCGCCTTACCGGTGGACCAACTGTTGCTGACCCTGGCCCAGGACCTCTTCACCGAAGCCACCGACCTGGCCCTGGCCCACAAGCTGGCAGTCGAATTGCGCCATCGCCAGGATCTCAATCTCGACTGGCGATTACCTGAATTGACCGAAGAATTAGCCGTCATCGCTCGCAATCAGCGGCGCTTTTTGGGCTTTGAAGATGCGGACACCGGCTTTGACCCGCAGCCCGGAGTCGTAACGGTGGCCACGATGCACCGGGCCAAAGGGCTGGAGTGGGACCGGGTCTATCTGATGGCGGTCAACAATTACAACTTCCCCTCGGCGCAGTCCCACGATAGCTACATCTCTGAGAAGTGGTTCGTCCGCGATCAACTCAATCTGGAAGCGGAGGCACTGGCCCAGCTCAAAGCTCTATATGAGAAGAATCCCGCTGCCTACGTGGAAGGGACAGCTACCCTCCAGGCTCGCGCCGATTACGCCGCTGAACGGTTGCGCCTGCTGTACGTAGGCATCACCCGGGCCAGGAAGGAGCTGGTCATCACCTGGAACAGCGGCCGCTCGCAGCCCAACCGTCCCCCCAACCAGCAGGCGACACCCTTCATTGCCCTTTCAACATGGTGGGAAGAGGTAGCAGTGGACAATAGGTGACAGCCTCGGCTTTGGCGTTTGCTCAAACCTGCCCCGTGGGGGGGCTTTCCCCTGTGCAGCCCCGTGGGGGGGCTTCGCTCGGGACCATTGGGCGCTCTGGGAGGGTGAGCAGTTACAAAGGGTCTGTCCGAAATCTTAGGCCATGAAGACTTCCGAAGTTTCGCAAACTTCGGAAGTCTGCCCTAAAATCCTGGATGCACCCGTTACAAATTGGGGATTGCCTGTTCCTCTGATCTGGCGTATCATGGTAACTACAAGACCATGTGTGAAAGGAGACCTGAAAT
>JAHELX010000584.1 GCA_024643945.1 Anaerolineales bacterium | reverse complement strand
GTGGAGGCAAATATTATGCGCCTGACGCGAGGGAGTGATTATGGCTTACGTGGCATGCTTTACATGGCCCGCCAACCACGCGGACAAATATGCCTGGTGAGCCAGGTCGCAGCCGCCGAAGGTATGCCCGAAAGCTACCTCGCCAAAATATTTCAGGATCTGGCCCGCAACAGCTTATTGATATCGCATCGAGGTGCGAAGGGCGGTTTTTCCTTGGTTAGCGATCCGCAACAGATCAATCTACTTCAAATTATCGAAGCAGTAGAAGGCCCCGTAGCCATTGCACCCTGCCTCGATGTGCGTGAGGGTTGCGAGCGCGCTGAGTTGTGCGAGATCTACGACGCCCTCGACGCGGCTCAGGCAGAGATGATCTCGGTCCTCAGAAACACGACCCTGGCTGATTTGATAGCCAAGGAACTCAATGGCGGGCATTAATGGTTTCTTCTTGTCTGTCCTCTATACGACGTCGAAAAATTGACGATAATCGTGGAGCCTACGGCGGTGTCTAAAATCCTATACGTTGAAGACCATCCAGCTCAACGCGACATTATGGCCCAAATGCTCGAGCTGAGCGGCTACGAAGTCGCCGTAGCCTGTGACGGAATTGACGGGGTGGAGCAGGCTCATTCGTGGTGTCCCGATCTCATCTTGATGGACCTCCGCATGCCCCGTATGGATGGCTTCGAAGCCATCAAACTTCTGCGCAGCGACCCCGAGACGGCCGATATCCCCATTATCGCCATTTCAGCCTGGGCCAGCGCCAAGCACAAAGAACGTGCCCTCGATGCCGGAGCCGACGAGCACTTCACCAAGCCTGTAGACCTGTCGAGGCTGATCGAGACCATCAACCGATTTTTAAGCCGGCAAAAATCCCCTCAACTGTGACGGCGCTGAGAAAACGCAGCGCCGTTTTGACGTCCCCCGGTTGCCACGCCCTTACTTGATCCATCCTGCTTCTCGCATACTGCGTGTCATCTCGTCTCGGTCTTGCTGATCGCGCGGCATAGAAACGTGATAGGGTAAAGCTGTAGGTGCATTGGCCATGATCACAAAGCCCTCTTCAACCAACTCACGACACTTCTGTTCGACCATAGCCCGTATGTCTCCCTCCGGCTGGTTGTATCGTTCGGCGATGTGGTCGGCGATTTCTGCCAGGGTGTGCAGGCCGTCAATGCCCAGCCAGATGAGTGCACCCAGCGAGTCCAGGTCAACTACGCGCGCCTGACGGCGGTCTATTAGAGTAACGCCGTTGGCTGTGGCAATGTAGGCAACATCACGACGAGGATACTGATTCAGCATAGCTTCTCTTATGGTAGCTCTCATAATGTTTTCGGTCATTTTACCACATAGTCATCCAACCTTCAACTGCCTACCGTCACCTGCGCTCCATCAACCGATATCGGGTCGTCGGTGCGAATCTGCCCAATGTCCACCTGGTCCACCATAGGGATATTGCTGATGATAGCACCCACAGCTATAATGGGCTCGCTTTCGGCGTTGATGATGGCAACCGGCGCGAGGCCGGCCTTCGCCAGCCGGTAAAGGCTGTAGCTGCCCACTGTGCTTCCTTTGCCAGTAGGGAAGACCAGCACCCGCCCGGCGATTGACTTGCCTTCCAAGGGGTGCCCTCTCTCGACAACGATTCCACTCTCGGCGTCAACCATCCCGAAGAATCCGATGGGTTCGGGCGAAACGAGAGCCAATCCCCTGGCTTGTCCGGCTTTGATGACCCGGCCTCTCAGCACTTTCATTAGTCCGGTAGTTTCATCTTCATCCAGCCGCTGCTGTTATGAAAGTCGCTGGCTGCGCTGCCCGGCGGGTTAAGTTCGTCGAACAGCGGCCGGTCTGCGTCGGATAGATTCATCTCCAGCAGTGGCAGCATCTGCGTCAGGTGGTTCATAGTCCGCGGGCCGATGATAGAGGCCGTGACGCCTGGCTGATCCTTGACCCACAGCATCGCTAATTGTGCGGCGGTGAGCCCCCGCTCGGCGGCCATCTCGACAAGCCTGGAACCAATCTCTAGACCTCGGCGGTTGAGACGCTCGGCATAAAAGCTTCCCAGGCGTGCTGCCCGCGATCCTTCCGGAAAGCTACCGTCGAGTGGATAGCGCCCGGCTAGCATGCCCATCGCCAGCGGCGACCAGGGAAGCAATCCCAGTCCATAGTCCAGCGCCAGTGGCACCAGCTCGTTTTCGATGCGCCGGTCGAGCAGGTTATAGGGCGGCTGTTCGCTGTCGAAGCGAGCATACCCTTTCTGTTCGCTCACCATCAGCGCTTCCATCACTTTCCAGGCCGGATAGGTGGAGCAGCCGATGTAACGCACCTTGCCCTGGCGCACCAGGTCGGTCAGCGCCGACAGCGTCTCGTCTATCGGCACATCGAAATCCGGCCGGTGTATTTGGTACAGGTCAATGTGATCTGTGCCCAGTCGCCGCAGCGAATCTTCGCAAGCCTTAAATATGTGATAACGGCTGACTCCTCGATCGTTGGGCCCGTCGCCGGTCGGAAAGTAGCACTTAGTAGCCAGAACCACCCGGTCGCGCCGGTTGCCCTGCTTGAGTGCCTTGCCTATAATGCGCTCGCTCTCGCCAGCGTTATACATGTTGGCGGTGTCAATGAAGTTGATGCCACCGTCGAGAGCGGCGTGAATGATACGAATCGACTCGTCCTCCGCTGTCGGTTCGCCGAAGTTCATCGTCCCCAGACAAAGGGGAGAAACTTTGACGCCTGTGCGACCCAACAAACGATATTCCATATCGACTCCTCCTTACGTATTAGATAGGAATTGGAAACTAGAGATAGGAGATCAAGGATCGGGCTGACTGATCCCTAATCCCCAATCTCTAATCCCCAATCTCTAATCTCTAATCCCCCACCTCCATTCCCCACTCACCGCGGCTTCGATACATGCCTCCAGCGACCCATAGTGCACCGCCAGCCCGGAGTGACTCGGTGCGTAATAGGCTCCCTTGCCGGAAGGCGTTGCCATGTTCCGGAAACCAAGTTGCTTGACCGGTGCGACGACCAGGCAAGTGTCGGCGACCACCCGGCCGCCCATTGCCTCCAGTGCCTGCACCAGCCCCATCTTCTTTGCCTCGGCTCGCACTTCTCGTGCCATCGTCACCCACAGTGCCGACCGGACCCGCCGCCCGGCCAGCAACTCGACTACCCGCGCCAGTTCGGCCAGGGAAGCATGCGGGCAGCCAATCCACACCAGGTCAATCTCGTCGCCGTTACCACTGCCTGGCGCACTTCGGGTATCAAGCGCAGCGTAGCCTTCAGCCAGATTCTTGATGACGAAGGTCTCCGCATCCGGCGCGATGATGTCTGGTTCGTCTGCCTCCGGGGTGACGCTTTCGATATGGTAGAGCGCCACCGCGCCGCTGGCGGCCATCGCGGCCCCCAAGGCTTTGAGCAGGTCTACCTGAGTTGCGAGTTGCGAGTTTGGAGTTTGGAGGTTCGCGTTTGAAGTCCCAGAGTACATCAGACGAAACTCGGAACTTGCAACTCGCAACTCAGAACTCGCAACTCCAAACTTTAGATAGGGCACCCGGTTTCGCGCCACCCGGCCCACCATTGCCCCCAGTGCGCCGAAATCCGCCAAAGATTGGACGGGGCAGCGTACGACCACCACCAATCGGGCGCGGCGATTCTCGGGAAGGTGCAGGCCGTAATGAGGCGTACGGCCCGTGATTGCCGCTGCCAATGCACTGGGACCACCCTCCCGATTGGTGCGCGCGCCCAGTACGCTGTTGGCAAAGCTGACCGCGCTCGATTCGGCCCAGGCGACATGGTCTCCCGGCCTTGGCACGTTGCCTACAAAGTAAGGGGTGCAGGTGCAGGTAGTGCGTATTCCCATCGCGGCAAAGGCCTGGATGACGCGGGCTTGCTTATCGGCAAAGTCGGCGTCGAAGCCCAGTTCTCGCCAGCCATTCAGGTCCAACCCGGCCGGGTTAAGCGTGGTCGGCACGCGCACGCGAGCCCCTTGTGCCGCCCAGTCAGCCAGGAATTCCAACCCGGCGTCGCCCAGATTTTTGTAGCTGACCCCGGCAACCTGCACGCTGGTGACCCGCACCAGGCCGTCCGCACCGTAAATCGCCCCCAGCGCAGTGAGGATCTCCATCGCCTTTTGCACGCCGGGGCCCAAATCGCCGGCCAGCATAGCTTGTTCTTCGTCAGTCAGTCTCACTGGTATCGTACCTTCTCAAATGCCGCCCGCTCCGCGCCCCAGGGAATGGTCGCATCCAGGCCCATTTTAGCCGTGTGCGCTTTCTTTCCCGGCTC
>JAHELX010000068.1 GCA_024643945.1 Anaerolineales bacterium | reverse complement strand
GAGGCCAGACGTCAGGTGCCGTATGGACATGCAAGTCGATGGTCCCTTCCAAGTTCACCTGGCCCATGGTCACAACCCCCTCTCGCATAGTAGACGTGCCGTATGGCTCGGAATCGGCTGCCTGGCTTCGATTTCCGCCACAGTATTATATCCAGATATATCGGTTTTTACCAAACGCTAAGAACTTTTCGGTGTCAATACGTGCGGAGATTTGACAGGAAGTAAAGATGTGGTACAATGGGGCTGCTTCGCGCAAGTGAGGCAAGTGGGCCCGTGGTGTAGACGGATAACATATCGGCCTGTCAAGCCGAAGATCGCGGGTTCAAGTCCCGTCGGGCCCGCCTTATGAGGCTCTCCTGTCCAGGGAGGGCCTTTTTGCTTGAACAACTACGCCTCTCCAAGTCCTCTCAGCGGCTGCCGTCGCCCCCCTCCCCGCCGTTCCAGAAGGTGAAGTTTCAAGAAACGATGGATAGTGTACGCCGCGGCTTCGAGGGCATGCCGGATCGCAGGAAGGGACAAAACGCCCGGTACGAGATCAGGGATGCTGGCATGAGCGCATTTTCGGTGTTTTACTTGCTGTCTGTCCCTATCCCAGCCCCCGAAAGAGGCTGGGTAGATGCCCCCTGTTTGCCTGCACAAAATGGCTTGGAGGAACTCGGCTCTTTGAGCCCAGTGGCCTAGTTTCGGGCACAGCGTCGGTTCAACACTGGGCGGTACGACGGCAAAATCTCACATGGCAAGGCCCGAAGGGCTGGCTAGCAAGTCTATCCTAAGCGCTCAAGGCCATCCCTCCAAGCTTAATTTTGAATTGCTGGTGGATAACACGGGTGACTTTCAAATTTCCACTGCTTCTGGTACAATCCTCTCAAGTTTCCCACTTGAGACGAGCTGCTACCCTCCGTTTCCTCTGGCGTCCCCAAAGAGGAGGCCCCCCTCAATTCCAAACCAGCCGCTCGTCTCGCAGAACCAGGCTTAGTTCAACGTCACAGGAACAAGAGATGACAAGGACAGGACCTGAGATCGCGTCCATTGACTTGACCTGGAGAGGGCTGTACAGAGTTGGCGGAATCGCTGCCCTGGCTTGCGCCCTGATGTACCTGATTACACTCGCCGTGTACGTGCCCGCCAATCTCGCTGGTCCACCTCCCCAGGTCGTGCCCCAATGGTTTGACCTATTCCTGGCCAGCCCGATCACGGGACTCTTCTACCTCGGTCTCGCAGATGCGATCATCCTGATCCTCTGGGGTCCGATGTCTCTCGCTCTCTACTTCGTCCTGCGACAGACCAGCAGAACGTGGTCCACCATCGCCGTGCCGTTCGTCTTTGTGGGCATGAGCGTCTTCCTCGCTACCAACACCGCCTTCTCGATGCTTTTCCTCAGCCGCCAGTTCGCTGCTGCAACCTCCGAGGCTGAGAGATCCATGCTGCTGGCCGCCGGCCAGGCGCTGGTTGCCCTCAGCCAGGGCACCGGCGGCAGATATGCGGGAATGCCACTGGCGTGGCTGGCCGGATTGATGCTTTCCCTCGCCATGCTACGGGGCAAGGCTTTCAGCAGGACGACCGCATGGACCGGTGTGATTGGGTTGGGCCTCCTGATAGCCGGCACGCCGTTCGGCGGTCACTACACAGACACTGGGACTTCCACAGCGGTCCAGAGCGCGATTGTCGCGGTGCAATACATCGGCGGGGGCTTGCTCTCGTTGGTGTGGTACATCCTGGTGGGCCTCAGGCTTCTAAGGCTCAACTGATGGAGCTACTTTCAGATTGATGAACAGGGAGGACCAGGCATGCAGGACAACTCAATCATCATCATCGGGGCTGGGTTCGCAGGGCTTTCGGCCGGGATCTATGCCCAGATGAATGGGTACCCCACGCAGATCTTTGAGATGCACGACTTGCCGGGTGGCTTGTGCACGGCCTGGAAACGCAAAGGGTACACCATTGACGGCTGTATCCACTGGCTGGTGGGATCCTCACCTCGGAGCGGAATGTACCGCTACTGGGAGGAAGTCGGCATTGCCCAGGGGCGCCAGTTCATCAACATGGACGAATATGCGCGCTTTGAGGCTGCCGATGGGCGCACGCTTATCTTTTACACAGACCTGGATCGGCTGGAAAAGCATATGCTGGAGTTTTCGCCGCAGGATGCGGAGGCGACCCGAGAGTTTATCCAGGGCATCCGGGTGTGGCTGGATTTCGACCAGCCCTCTCCATCCGCCCCGCTGCTCAGGCGCCTGGGACAAGGCCTCAAGCTCGGGCTGCTTCTGGTGACCCGGGGCCGGGAGATGCAGAAGTGGATGAAGATCACCGCCGCGGAATTTGTCACGCGCTTCAAAGACCCTGTGATGCGTGAAGCCTTGCTGGAAATGTGGCTCCCTGAATTCTCCATGTTCTTTATGCTCATCACCTTTGCCTACCTGCATAATAAGAATGCGGGCTACCCCATCGGTGGCTCTTTGCCCATGTCCAAGGCCCTGGCCGGGCGCTACCTGGATTTGGGCGGGGTCATCCATTACAACAGCCGCGTAGAGAAAATCCTGGTGGAAGGGGATCAGGCCGTGGGTGTGCGCCTGGCGGACGGGAGTGAACACCGTGCCGGGCGGGTGATTTCTGCGGCCGACGGGTATACCACGATCTTCAAGATGCTGGAGAGGAGATACGTGGACGAAAAGACGTGCGAACCTTATGAAAAATGGCCTCTCTTTCCATCCTTGTTGTTCGTAGGGGTGGGTGTGAACCGCTCTTTTGCCGATGAGCCCCAAACGGTCTCTGGCATCAGTTTTCCCTTGCGCCGGCCGGCGGAAGTCGGTGATGCGGTGCGAGACAGACTACCGGTACACATTTTCAATCAGGACCCTACGTTGGCACCTGCCGGCAAGACCAGCCTGGTGGTGATGCTGCCCAGCAGTTACGAATATTGGAAGGAACTGGCGCAAGACCGGGCAGCCTACGACGAGAAGAAAGACCAGGTGGCGCGTACGATTGTGGCGCTGCTGGACCAACGTTTCCCCGGCATCTCGGAGCAGGTGGAGATGGTGGACGTGGCGACGCCGCTGACCTTTGAACGCTACACGGGCAACTGGAAAGGCAGCTTCGAAGGTTGGCTGATCACGCCACAGAATTCATTCACCATGACGAAACCCATGCGCCAGACCCTACCCGGTCTGCAGAACTTCTATATGTGCGGACAATGGGTACAACCCGGGGGAGGTCTCCCAACCGGCGTCATGAGCGGTCGCCGGCTGGTGCAGGCGCTGTGCAAGCAAGACAGGAAGAGGTTTCAGACCACCGTGGCGTAACCATGATTGACTTGCTCGCCCCCTTCAGTTGCCAGGCCAGCCTCGGCCAACTTAACCCACTTTTGCCTATAACTTTCCAAAGATTCTAACGAACTTCATACGCCGAGACTGCCATGTTTGCCACCACCGACGCCCTCCCCTTATTCTCCCTAGACTGTCTGCAGGCAAGGGACACAAACTTCACCACGCTACATCCCCCACCCTATTCTGAGAATCCTCGATGTCACACGCGATGTCGAAGTTCCGGTGTCGAACCCGCGATCAGACTCATCCTGGTCAAACCGCCTCATACCTGGATCTCACCGCTACCTCGCGACGAGTTGCTGAAGTGGGTTATCCAGATCAGCAAACGAACCGTCCAGAAATACCTGACCGAGGTCAGCCAGTCGTCTCCTCAAGCAGTCAGACCTGGACCTGCTGCTGGAGCCGGCCGGGCCCTGCACGATCGCCGCTGGCAGGTTCACTTGGAGTGCCAGATAATTATCCACCACGGACAGGGGCTCTACCCACGCCGCGGGTGTGGCCCTGGCCTGAGACTTCGCCGAGCTCAGTCGAGGCAACTCGGCCCGAAGGCTCACGGCGTCGCGATTTTGAACGAAACTGCTGCGATGGAGAGGGGCGGTAATTCTACACCCGCCTCGCCATTTTGCACACTCACCGCGTTGAACGGCTGGCTGCGGACATTCCCCGGCTGCTCATAGGTGTTGCGATCTTGAGCCTTCGCCCCCGTCACGAGTTCAGCCGACGCCAGGCTGGCGAGTGGCGCACCGGCCAGGCCAATCGTCACCGGCGCGACCTGGCCCAAGCTGCGGTTGACCAGGAATACGTGTAGGACGCCGTCACCCAGGATGGCGCTGGCATCCACCGTGTTCACATCCCCATAACTGCGGCTTGTGTAAACAGGGCCTTCAACCACCGGGTGCAGGGCCACCCCGTCGCGGCGAGCGGCGTACATGACGAACGGATAATAGATCGTGTGCAACAGCATTTCGTCGCCGCGCGTGTGAATCGGGGCGATCACGTTCACAATCTGCGCCAGGTTGGCAATCTTGACCACGTCGGCGTGGCGGATAAAGCTGTTCAAAAAGCCCGCCACCACCAGGGCATCTTCCAGGTTGTATTCCTCTTCGATCAGGTGCGGCGCAAACTTGCCGCGGCCATTGGTGTGCTCCGGGTTCATCGTCCGATACCAGACGTTCCACTCGTCAAAGCACAGATACGGGCGTTTCTTGCTGCGCAGGCGTGCTTGCACGTAACGGCACACGGCATCCATTTCCTCGATCTGCTGATCAATCGAGTTGGTCACGGCCAAGTAATCGGCTGTATCGCCAGTGCGGTTGCCCACGTAGCGGTGCAGGCTGACATAATCGGCCAGGTCACCAATATATTCCAGCACGGTGCGATCCCAGTCCATGTAAGTGGGCATCTTGATGGTGCAGGAACCGCAAGCAACGGTTTCAATGCTTGGGTCAGTATCTTTCATCAGCTTGGCTGCCTGCTGAGCGAGGATGGCATACTGGTCAGCCGGTACGTGGCCCAGTTGCCAGAGACCATCCATCTCGTTGCCCAGGCACCATAATTTGACACCATACGGGGCCTCTGATCCATTCTTAGCGCGCAGATTGGCGAATCTGGTTCCAACCGGGCTGTTGCAGTATTCCACCCAATTGCAGGCTTCTTCGGGCGTGCCTGTTCCCAGGTTGACGGTGATCATGGGCGTCCAGTCCATCATGCGCGCCATCTTGATATATTCGTCGGTGCCAAACTGGTTCGTCTCGATGCTCTGCCAAGCTAGCTCGCGCACGGTTGGGCGCTGGTTCTTGGGCCCAATGCCGTCCATCCAGTGATAACCGGAGGCAAAGTTGCCGCCGGGGTAGCGCATGGCCGTCAGGCGCAGTCGGCGCAGCGCGCCCAGCACGTCTTGGCGAAAACCGTTTTCATCGGCATGGGATGATTGCGGATCATAGACGCCTTCATAAACAGCCCGACCCATGTGCTCGAGAAAGCCGCCGAAAATGCGGGGATCCACTTGAGCAATTTTGTAAGCAGGATCAAGAACAACCCGTGTCTTTTCCATGATGCGATCCCCAAGATTGAGCCCGGATCAGATTTTCACGTTCTATGCGTTCAGTCCAAATGAACCTGAATGGCGGCCACGGAGGCGGGCGGAAGAGCAAGGTTGAGCTGCTCGGGCTGGCAGGCAAGGTCGAACGCCTGCGGCGTGACTTGCCTTGGGGCGGCGAACGTATTATGGGCATGAATTTCGCCGTTCAGAACCTGTCCTTTCGCCTGTTTGATCCGCGCCCCGCCCAGGAGTGCGACAGCCACTTCGGCGGCTTCGTGGGCATGGCTGTTGGTGATGGTTAAGAAAAGTTCTTCACCTTTCAAAGAGGCGCTGCCGGCGACGAGTGGTATAGAACCCTCCATCGTCTCGCCTTTTTGCAGTGCGCTTTGCCAGGATGTTTGCAGGATATTGCTCTTCTTAAAGTGGATGTCCGGCGTCTCGACGCGCGTTCGCAGCGCCGTGGCGCCCTGATGGGGAGCGTACATCTCGTAGACGTAGCCAGTCGGCGTGACCAGCATTTGCTCGCCTTCGGTCAGGATCATCGCCTGCAAGACGTTGATCGTCTGCGCGATGTTCGCCATCACCACCTTATCGGCGTGGCGGTTAAAGATGTCGAGCGTGTTGGCCGCTACAATCGCGTCGCGGATAGTGTTCTGTTGGTAGAGGAAGGCCGGGTTGGTTCCCTTTTCCACCGGGTGCCAGGTGCCCCATTCATCGACAATCAAGCCGATTTTACGACCCGGGTCCCACACATCCATCGCCGCGCGCTGCTGGATGACCAGGTCTTCCATCTTGAGCCCTTTTTCGAGAAGGCGGTAAAATTCTGCCTCGGTATATTCGGTCGCCGTGCCGGCCGTGCCGCAGTAATAGTGCGCGGCAAAGCCGTCTATGTTGTTAAAGACCCAGTAATCCTTATTGAGCTTGCGGAAAAAGCGGTCAGTCCATTCCACGTCGTTGCCCGCCGGGCCGCAGGCGATCACGAACAGCTTTTTCCCAAAGCCGCGAATAAAGGAAGCATAACGGCGGAATTCCGTACAGTAATCTTCCGGGGAAAAGTTGCCGCCGCAACCCCAGTTCTCATTTCCCACCCCCCAATACGTCACGTTCAGCGGTTCAGGGCTGCCGTCTGCCGCGCGGCGCTGCGCCCAGGTGGAACCGTTGGGACCAGAATCGGGGAAATTGCAGTATTCGACCCAATCGCGCAGCTCACGGGCCGTGCCGGAGCCGACGTTCCCACAAAAATACGGTTCAGCGCCAACCAGGCGACAGAAGCGGACAAATTCCTGGGTGCCAACATGATTGTTTTCGATCACTTCGCCCCAGTGGATATTGATCCGGCGCGGGCGCTGGTCGCGCGGGCCAATACCGTCCTGCCAGTGATAATCGTCGGCAAAGCAACCGCCCGGCCAGCGAATGATCGGAGGTTTCAAGCGGCGCAGAGCCTCTATGATATCTGTGCGGAAGCCACCCATATTCGGGATGGCCGAATCCTCACCGACCCAGATGCCATCATAAATGCACCGACCCAGGTGCTCGGCAAAGTGCCCATAGATATTGGGGTTGATTGTGGCGATGGTATCCGCCGGGTTGAGGGTGATACGGGTCGTTGTCATGGTAATGTCCTCGTTTCTTTATGTGTGCGAAATCAAATAGGTGTATTGCACTCGGGTTGGGCGGCTGGTTTCGACGCTGTTCTACGTGGCCGGGCGCCCAGAATCATCGCTATACAGGTAGCACTTGACCATCCGCAGACCTACCTGCGCGTCCGGGGGATCTGCCTGGCGGCAAATATCCATCACCTGCGGGCAGCGACCTGCGAACTTGCATCCCACTCTGCTGTACTCTTTTACTTCGGTCGTTCCGAGGGCGATACGTTTTGCCCAAGACTCTCGTTCCTTGGGGACAGGCTCTGGAACCGATTCCTGCAGCAGCTTGGTGTATGGATGGAAAGGCCGGTCCAGAACATCATCTACCGGTCCGGATTCAACGATATAACCGCGCAGCATGATGCCGATCCGGTCGCTGATGTAGTAGGCCGTCGCCAGGTCGTGCGTGATGTAAATGACGCTCACCTTCTGTTCATCCCGGAGCTTGCGGAACAGGTTGACAATTTCCATGCGCAGCGAGGCATCAACCATCGAGACTGGCTCATCGGCGAGGATCAGCTTGGGCTGGGAGATGAGCGCCCGCGCGACCGAAACGCGCTGGACCTGGCCGCCGGAAAGCTCGTGGGGATAGCGCCTGCTCACTTCCTCCAGCGACAACCCCACATTACGAAGAGCATCATCTACGATCTGGACTGATTCACGACGATTAGATGCCATCCCAAAATTCACGGCAGTATCAACCAAGTAGGCATCTACCCGCCGTAAGGGGCTGAAAGTCTCGAACGGGTTCTGGAACACCGGTTGAACCTTCTTCATGAACTCTTTGAACTCGGACCGCTTGCGGATCATTGCCAGATCGCGTCCCTCAAACAACACTTTCCCTTTTGTTGGTTCAAGATCGCGAAGCAGCAGCCGCGAGAGCGTGGTTTTGCCGCTGCCGCTTTCGCCCGCCAGCGTGAAAATTTCCGGCCGATCCTCGTCCAGCGAGAAGGAAATATCATTGACAGCCACCAGGCGTGAGCCTCCCAGAATCCCACCAATATGAAACTCGACCGTGACGTGTTGAACATCCAGCAGTTTTTCGGTTGTGCTCATAGGGAGGCCTCCTTGACCAGGTGGCAGGCCACCCGATGATTTTCTCGAACCGGGATCAAATCGGGTACTTCAGTCCGGCAAACATCCATCACTTGAGGGCAGCGTTCGTGGAACCGGCAGCCGCTTGGCGGATTGGCGAGGTTTGGTGGTGCGCCTCGTAAACTTGCTTTAGGCGATCTTTCACCGATCATCGGCAGCGAGCGGATCAGATGTTGGGTGTAGGGATGGAGCGGAGCATTGAAAATACTTTCGGTTGGCGCTTCTTCAGCAATGCGGCCCGCATACATGATCATCACCCGGTCGGCCACGTTGGCATGCACGGCCATGTCATGGGTTACCAGAAGAACCGTATTGCTGCTCGTGGCCTGGATATCCTTGATCATCTGAAGGACTCCGCGCTGAACGACGACATCCAGGGCCGTGGTGGGCTCATCGGCAATGATCAGACTGGGCTGGAACAAGGTCGCCAGGGCGATGGCCACCCGCTGCCTCATTCCGCCAGAAAGCTGGTGGGGGTACGAGTCTAGTACCTCGGTCGGGAGTCCCAGCCGGTTGATATGCTCTTGTGTCTGTTCGAGGAATTTCTTCTTATCCGTGATGCGTTCGTGCGTATCAACAATATCCTCAAAGGTCCTGATAATCTTCCGCACCGGGTTGAGAACGCTCATTGATCCCTGCATCACATAAGAGATTTCCTTCCAGCGCACGTTGCGCCTTAGCTCTTCTTGGGAAATATGCAACATATCAACATCATAGGCCCCGAAATGATAGTTAATGCTACCCGAATTTGCTTTGAGTGGAGGCTTGATATTACCTGAGATCACCTTGATTAGAGTGGTTTTGCCACAGCTCGACTCACCTGCCACGCCATAAATTTCATTCGGCAGGAGGTTAAAAGAAACATCGTCAACAGCCCGTACGGTCCGGGAGATGCCATATATTTCAGTCCGGTAGTAAGCACAGAGGTTTTGTACGCTTAATAGTGCCACTGGTTATCCTCCAATCAAGCGCAAGCGAGTTCGTGGATCAATGTACTCATTGATGCTTGCAAAGAGCAGATATAGACCGAGAAACAGGATGATAGCCACCAGAGCCGGTGCAGCGATCCACCACCAAACCCCTGCCACCAAGGCCCCGTGCTGATTGGCCCAGAAGAGTGCGGTTCCGAGGGAAGGGGTGGTCAGATCCGAAAGCCCCAGAACACTCAAAGTGACTTCCATTCCAATTGACCACAGCAAGTTATTAATGGTGGTGGCAAACACGATCGGCAGCACGAAGGGAAGGTGCTCGTTGATCGTGATCCAAAATCCGTTGGTCCCGGAATAAACCGCGGTCCGTGTAAATGAGCGCTCCTTCAGGCTCAGCACCTGGGAGCGAATCAGGCGGGCGTCATAAGGCCAGCCAAAGAATCCCAGGACGACACCCAGCAGGAACAGGTTCATCATGTCGCGCAGCAGGAAACCCAGCAGGATCAGGATGGGCAGCAGGGGTATAATCACGAAGCTGTCGTTGACCGACATCAGCACCCTGTCGAGCCATCCGCCCTGATACCCGGCGGTGAGACCAACTATGATGGCGATCACGCGAGATATAACCGCAGTAATCACCCCCATGATCAGCGAATTGCGCACGGCAAAGGTCAACCACCAGAAGATGTCCTGGCCCCGGGAGTTGGTGCCAAAAAGGTGTTCAAGCGATGGGGGTGCGTCCATCGCCACCACAAAGGACTTGTCTGGATCATAGGGGGAGACGATGGACAGGAGAACCATCACCACCACCGCTGCCAGTAAAATAAAGGCGAAACGGAAGCGGCCGTCGTATCTGAGCAGATCACGTAAAACTCTAGACATTGGGCGACCTCCTATTGATATCGCACCCGCGGATCGAACAGCGGGTAGATCAAATCCATGAGAAAAACGGCGACAGCCACGCCGATGATCGAGTAAATGGCAATGCCCATGATCATGGAATAATCGCTCCTGAAGACCGCCGCCATGGTCAGCATACCAAGCCCCGGGAAACCAAAGACGATCTCCATGATGAGGGCGCCGCTGAAGACCGTTCCAAGCGACATGGCCAGCCCGGTGAGCTGTGGCAGCAAGGCGTTACGCATGATGTAATGGTTGAGGATCTTACTTTCTTTCAGCCCGGCGGCTTCAGCATAAACCACATAGTCCTCGGAGATGATGTTGGAGGTGAGTGATTTCATACCGATAAACCAGGCTCCAAACCCGACCAGCACCAGGGTGGCTGCCGGGAGCACGGAATGCTTGATGTAGGTCCAGACAAACCCGAGAGACCAGCTCGGATGAGTCCCGATTGGGTAAGCCCCGCTGAAGGGGAAGATCGGGATGAAAAAGGCAAACACCACCAGCAGGACGAGGGCCACAATGTAGTATGGGATAGGGCGGACCGCCTGGCCCAGTACCTCGATCACGTTCAAGGCTTTGTTTTTAGGATAGTAGCTGGACAGGGCGCCGAACAGGTTGCCAAAAATCCACGAAATAATGACCGCGGCGATCAACACGCTGAGCGTGTACGGCATGGCCTGGCCAATCATCTCGGACACCGGGGTCGGGAAATTAGCGAGCGAAGGGCCGAGGTCACCCCGGAGCAAGCGACCCCAAAACGCGAAATACTGCTGGACCGGACCGCCAGACAGGCCGTACAGATCTGTCAGAGCGGCGCGCATTGAGGCGATGGATTGGGGGTCGAGGGTCTCAGCCCTCGCCATCATCATGGATATCTGCGCTTCTACCGGGTCCGTGGGAGAGAGCCGGGGAATGATAAAGGTGACCGTGATCCCAACAAAAATGATCGTTAAGAACTGAAGGAATCGCGGAATTAAATAACGGAGTATGAACTGTCGCATTTGGACTACCTCCAACATGAGACCCCCCCCACAGTGGCTGCCGTTTTGGACAACCGCTGTGGAGGGGGAGAATGTTGCTACTGCCTTTTTCCTCGATTATCGCGTTCAACTCATTGGCACCAGCCCAATGAGCAACGCAACCTTTGCAGCGGCGAGGTCATGCATTCTTGGGTTTAATCTTGACGAACATATACTTGGTGTTACCCCAGTTCGGCACTGGATCCGTGTAGGGATCATCCACAGATGGATACCCGGTGAAGTAGGTGGTGTCCATGGTCGTGAAGACGTTGTACGCCATGAGCGGGGTAATCGGCATATCCTGTGCGGCGAGCTTGCAGAACTCCTGTCCCAGCTCGACGCCCTTCGGGTCGTCGAAGGAGATGTTCTGGATGGCTTCAATGATCCTGTCGAGCTCGGGGTTCTTCCAGCGCATGCTGTTGGTGCCGGCGGCGGGTTCGCCGCTCGGTACGTAGAACTTCGAGTGCCAGGACTGGAGGAAGAAGAACAGGTCGGGGTCCCCACCCCAGGTCTCGATCGTCCAGGCCAGGTTGGCGGTGTATTCGCCGCTGCTCATGATGGCCCAGGGATTGGCCTGCGCGTCGAGGGTGGTGTCGATGCCGAAAGCCTTCCAGTTCTCGACGACCGCGGCGGCAGCCAGCATCATGGTCGGGTTGCTTTCACCCATGCTCATCAGCGGCACCTTGAAGGGCGAGCCGTCAGGCAAGGCCCACGTGCCGCCATCCTTCTTCATGCCGGCGTCGAGCATCAACTGCTCAGCAGCCTCGAGATCGTATTTCCACCAACCGGCTCCAATGTACTGCTTGATGATTTCGGGATCGGTTGGCACCAGGTCGCCCAGGCTCTGGCGGGCTAAATCGGCAATCCGTTGGGCGGCGGTTGGATCGTAGGGCTTGTAGTCCTGCCCACCAACTTTGATGGTGAAGTCTTTCAACCAGGGTTCCAACGGCTCGTGGTAGTAATGGGGGTACATACCGGTCGGCGGGACGTGGATGGCGGAGATGGTTGCCGCGCCTTTGTAGGAGGCCAAGGCGACCTGGGCGATGTCGATTGCAAGCGTCAGCGCCCAGCGGACTTCCTTTTTGTCCAGGCCGGGTTTTTCGTTGTTGTAGATGACAGCCGGCAGGGTGGGATCCGGATGAGCCCAGGGGAACGAAGGGAACCAGCCGACCGAGGTCGGGCTCTCCCTGGCCAGGGTAATGCGGCCTTCGGGAGTGATGTCGTGGATCACATCCAGCTCATGTGCCGTTTGGGCGATAACGCGCTTGTCGCTCGGGCCTGGATCGATGTACATGGCGTACTTAACAGACACCTCGCCAAGGCGGGCGACCGAGGTCCGTTGCCAGTCTTCGCGGCGCTCCCACAGGAACCATTTGCCGTTTGGATCAGAGTCCTTGAGCGTGTAGGCGCCCAGGCTGACCGGCGGGTTGAACTTGAACGCCACCGGGTCTTTCTCCTTTTCAAAAATGTGCTTGGGCATGATGTAGCAGGCGCCCCAGCGCACGGTAAAGGCCGAGTGGAAGCGCGAGTTGGGGGCTTTCAGGTAGAAGACAACGGTATTTCTATCGGGCTGTTCCAGATGGTCAATATTGCCCTCGAACAGGCCCTGATTCTGCATTCCAGGCGTGTTCTTCAGGAGATCAACGGTATAGTACAGGTCATCCGCTGTAAACTCGACGCCGTCGCTCCAGTAGAGGCCCTCGCGAAGCTTGACGGTCATCTGGGTGAAGTCGTCATTGTAGATCGGCTTCTCGGCCGCCAGGGCATTATCCCATACGCCGTCGACTCCCGCATCCGGGTCGATGTACCACAGCGCATCCAGGGCCAGTTGCTGGAGGCCGTTTATCCAGAAGGCGCCGTAGCCGCTCCGCCAGCGGTTGAAGTCATCTGCCGGTAGCACAGTCCCTGATGGGTTCTCCAGGATGAGGCACTGATCCCTGGGTACGCCCGGCTGGACTTCCTCTACTGCAGCTGCCGGCGCAGCGGCTGGCTGCTCGGTCGCCTCTCCACCTTGCGCTGGCGCTGGAGCGGGAGTGGCGGTTGGAACGGCGCAAGATGTCAAAGCGCCGGCTGCTGCAAATGCGGCAGCTTGCACCAAGAACTCACGTCTTGTCAGATTGCCTGTCTTTTTCATCTCTTCCTCCAGGTGAACAGAATAGGGCTGTGAACATAGGACTGCGACGGTCCCGAAAAACGGGGCAAATTTTCGGGATTTCTTAGGAGATACCTTCTTCAGGCTAGAGGCAGGTATCCCAAGGCTGAACAGACATGTTTGTGCTGGTACACCTCCTTCATGATGCAAAGATCGATCGGATACGGGGTACCCTTGAAATATTGCCAGTCCGACAGCGTATCTACTTTCTTGAGCGCCCGGATCAGACACGCGGCGAGCCGTCATCTTCCGGCTTGTCCAGTCTTGCTATGCTGATCTGAACGCTAGCTACCTGACAGTTTCGTCGAACGCTCTAAATGGGACGCTGACATTTGCACGTGAGGCGGGGTAGTGTACTGAATGCCCTTATGGATGTAGCGGATGTGGCGATAGCCAATCCACACTGTAAAGCCACCAGGGCTAGATGTATCCTCACCCCTGGCAAACATTGGAACAGATTCCCAAGGGGCCTGTGGAGACGCGACCATGCATTAGGAATCTATTCTAACAATCAGTGAGACTAGATAGCTATCGAGAGGGAAAAGGCTAGATAACTATTCGTATTATAACATGAACAAGTTACAATTGTCAATGGAGAATTAAAGATGTTAGTTCCAATATTACGCGAACAATTGTGGAAAGTGTCTGCGAACAGATCGATAACACAATCCATCGCGGCTAATCACACCCCTTGAAAGGGCTTTGCAAACCATAGTAGCAAGAATTATGTGCCATATGACCGCATTCACTATTGCTTTTTTTCGAACAAAGTATTAAAATAGTTCTAAGAGCGTTCGATTTGTTTTGATGCATATCCCCATCCAGCGTATCTGTAGTTTCACCAAAATGAGATAAACTCTGTCCCTTATGATTCTGTCTTGGCGGGAGTATGAAACATTGACTACCCAAAGAAAATCTGGCCCCCAAAAAACACCCAACATGCGTGACGTTGCAGCAGCAGTTGGGGTTTCTCTCTCAAGTGTGTCGTTGGTCGTCAATGGAAAGCCTGGAGTCAGCCCGGAGCGGCGTGAGCGCATTCTGAAAGCGATCAAAGAGCTTGGGTATCGAGTTGACAAGCGACAGAATATCGCAACAGAGACAAAAGTTTTCGGCATATTGATGGAATCCTTATCCGAAGCTTCCCGGAGCGAAGGATTCTACACACGGATTGTCTCTGGCATTGAGGAAACAGCTTACGACTTGGGTTACCAGGTGATCCTACATGTCTACCGCCCGGATGTTGATCCCATCAACAGCATTCGCGAGCTGATGGGGCGGGACATCAATGGGCTAATCATCGCAAATGACGGTGATGTTACCCCACAGGTTATCCAGCAAATATCGAAGGCCGGGCTTCCTATGGTTCTGGTCGAGAACTATCAGGTTATCCCAATCCACTCGGTGACAGCCGATAACTTTACTGCCGGGCGGATCATGACAGAGTACTTGATTGATCTGGGGCATCGGCGCATCGGCGGGATTGGTGGGCCGGCCAAGTACAGCAGCCTGAATGACCGCATGCGAGGGCATCAAATTGCATTGGCCGAACATGGGATTGCAATCGATCCTTGCCTTCAGCCGCCACCCGTCTCGGGCCATCCGCGCAAGGGGTATGTACAAATGCAGCAACTATTGGCGCTCCAAGAGCCGCCAACCGCCGTCTTTGCGGTAAGTGACCGGGCCGCGTTTGGTGCAATGGAAGCGGTCAAAGATGCGGGGTTGCGCATCCCAGACGACATTTCTGTAGTTGGGATCGATGATGTGCGGGATAGCGCTTACAGTACTCCGCCTCTGACAACCTTTACTGTCCCGAAATACGATCTGGGTAGAATGGCTGTCTTTCTCCTGCATGACCTTACCCGGGAGAAACCAGTTCCTCCTTCTAGAATCGTACTTCTCGGACAGTTGGTGGAACGCCAATCTGCTGGCGCGCCTCGATCTAATCCCGCCGCCATGCTGAGTTGTTCCGAAGGCTCGCGATCTGGCGCGCGTAGCGGGGGTTGACCATCAGCGTCAAAGCCAGCACGCGTGGCCCGGAGGTCGCGTACGGTGCAAAAACCTCATCCACGTGGAATCGAGGGCGAAAAGGTATGGCGAGCGGAGTTCCTGGAACCCGAACAGCACACCAATAGCGAGGACAATAGGTCCATCTCGAGCGCTTTCGAGGTGGATCTTGGTATCTGCGGGGGCTATTGGCCAGTGGGGAAGGGCAAGAAAGGGTTACCCAAGTGGGGGCAAGCAGTCCCTGAAGCGGGTTCAGGGACTGGAGGGGCGAGTATCACGATGAGCGACTATTCAGGCAGGACAGACGGTAGTTGGATCAGAGCCTCGGTAATAATCGCCGATGAAGCCCAGTACCTCTCGTCGCCGGACCGGGCCGGTCTTCGTGACTTGTTGCTGGGGAATAGGCATCTCCTGACCAAGCCCCTGATGCGGCCGGGCCGTGTTGTAGTACTCGATGAACGCTTGCAGTACCCGTCTCAAATGCTTCTCATTTAAGATCAGCAGGTGGCTGAGGCACTCCTCTCGCACTGTCCGAATCCACCGCTCGGCATAGGCGTTCGCATTCGGCGCTTGGATGGGCGTCCGAATGACGCGCACGCCCTCCGACCGGAACACTAGGTCGTGCCCCCCCGTGAACTTCTTGTCATTGTCGCGAATCAGAATGCACGGCCGGTCCTCGCACTCCTCCAGCGTCCACACGTATTGCCGGGCATGCTGCGCGACCCAATAGCCATCCGGGTGCGCCGTCACCCCGGCCAGGTGCACCCGCCGCGTTCCCACTTCGATGTAGAACAGGACGTAGAGCGTCTGCAGCCAGAGCGTCTCCACCGTAAAGAAGTCGCACGCCACGATCTGCTGCTTGTAGTGCCTCATCAACTGGCGCCAGCCGAGGGAGCCATTCCGCACTGGCGCCGGCACGATGCCGTGCCGGTCAAGGATGTTCCGAATACTGGTTTGCGCGACCTTGAACCCCAGCTTGCGCAGCTCGCCCTCGATCTTGCCGTAGCCCCACCTCGCATTCTCCCGTGCCAGGCGCAAGATCAATGCCTCCAGCTCCTGATGGTGCGGTGGTCTCCCGCCCCGATTCTTTCGGGGATAGCGCCACTTGTGGCGCACCAGCTCCCGATGCCAGCGCAGCACCGTTTCAGGCTGAAAAGCGTGTGCCAGCCCCGTCGGGCCC
>JAHELX010000067.1 GCA_024643945.1 Anaerolineales bacterium | reverse complement strand
GTTAAGGCCGGACTATGGGGCAGGCTGCCTGAATTGATGCCAAAATAGGCGTGGTTGACCAGGCGCACGCCATCCCCCACATCCTGGCCGTTGCCGTCGACCAGGACGTTGAAGGTGAGCGTGCCAGAACTACGGGTCTCGCCTGCTTGCGGTATGCTGCCCAGATTCCAGGCCACACGGCCCTCATTGGTTTCGCCTGGGTCACCGGCGGGGTCAATAGACGAAGGCAGGATGGATAGGGCATCGGTCAACACATCGTCCCAAATCCATGCATATTGGATGGGCATGTCACCGGTGTTGGTATAGTGGATGCTATAAGTGAGTGATTGGCCTTGCTGAGTGGTGACACTGCTCACTTGTTTGTCGAGGGAGAGGCTAAGCGTGCCTTCGACCGGTACCGTTGTAGTCGCCTGGCAGAAGGACTTGTCATACTTGCGCGTACTACTAAAACCAACATCGGTGTACGAGCAAACCCGGGTATTGGTTGGCCTCAGCGCAATGAAGGTGTAAGTGACCCGGGCCGTCGCAGCAGCACTGGGAAACTGGGACGAGGGAATATAAACACGATCGGCGAAAGTTCCTTGCGGCGTCTGAGCGGCGTTGTAAAAGGTAACCTCAGAAGCCAGCAGGCGATAAGCGCTGGGATCAAAGTCGGTGTTGCCCACCGGTCCGAAAATAACATCATTGGGATTGACGCCCAGGTCATATACTTCGGTGACGGTGAAGGCAACACCTACTACAATATCAGCACTGCTTTGCACCAGCCCTGAATTGCCCGTGCTCAGGGCTTCTCCGATCTGGACTGTCTCATCTTCAACGGGATTTCCATAAAAGTTATCGGAGGTCGCAACCTGGCTGGCATTGGTTGCCACTGCCGTGACTGTATATTGGTGACTGGCTCCTGCCGGCTCGGCCGGGTAGCGAACGAACCAGTAGCTATAATGGACTTGACCAGGCGCCAACTCGTCAATAGCTCGGGTCGGCTCTTCGCCTGGCAAGAGCACCCAGCCATTGAGCGCATCTTCTTGATAGTCGAGGGTAACGACCACCTCCCTGGCAGGGTAAAGCCCAGTGTTAGTAACGGCGGCCTCGATGACAAACACCTGGGGTACATTACTGCTGCTGCCCGTAGGATCATTGCTATCCAGGGTGGCGTACGGCGAGCTGAGTATGACCACATTCAATGTGGTGTCACCCTCTTGCTGCGGCGGCGCAAGTCGTGCCGGGTCTTTCTGGCCTATTGCCGCATCGAAGCCTCCCGGTAGTGCGTATGCCGGCGTTGCTTGCACAAAAAGCAAACTGAAAAGGGAGACGAAGGCGAGTTGAATGATGAATAGCCCAATTAAGTGGGGCCATTTGAAGCGCCGGATCCGGGCTGTCTTTCTTGAAGAATGATTGGCTCTGCTGCTGTGCTTGATTACCCGAGACCTGAACATAGGGTTACCTCCCTGGCCGATGCAAATGGCCCCTCTCACTGTCTAAATTCTTAAGGTGCGGTCCGTTGAGATCCTGATTCTGCGCCAAAACGATGCGCTAATACTAACTTGTGAAAAATTGTATCATACTAAAGTTTGAGACCCGTTTGGATAAACTTTGAAAACGGTTAGAGAGATATTTGAAAATTCATATATATTATTATGGAGAGAGAATCCGCATTTTACGGGAGGCATATCATGATCCGTCCAAGCGACGACAACGACTTTGCCACGATCTACTCGATCATCAATGATGCAGCCCAGGCCTACCAGGGAGTCATCCCCCCAGACCGTTGGCAAGAGCCTTACATGTCGCAAGATGAGCTTCGGCACGAGATACAGGAAGGGGTCGTATTCTGGGGGTATGAGGAAGAGGGCCAACTGCTGGGAGTGATGGGCATTCAAAACGTCCAGGACGTGACGCTCATCCGGCACGCTTACGTGCGCCCGAACCGACAAAATCAAGGCATTGGGGGAAAATTGCTCTCCGCGCTTCGGCAGCAGACCACCCGCCCCATCTTAATCGGTACCTGGGCCGCTGCCGTTTGGGCCATTCGTTTCTACGAAAAACACGGATTTCGACTGGTTTCCTCGCAGGAGAAAGAGCGCCTGCTCAGGAAATACTGGTCCATCTCTGAACGCCAGATCGAAACCTCTGTCGTCCTGGCAGATCCGAACTGGTTCCATTGCCCATGTTCATAAAGTTCCCTTAAGGGCCGCTTAATCAAAATTTAAGGACGAATGTCACATCGTAGGCTATAATGATAATAGATGTATAATAAAGGCGACAAGAAGCCTTTAAAGCAATACCGGAACTTTTCTAACCGTTTTCTAGCTACTCTCATATTAGGTTCTTATGATCCTGTGGTAGAGTTGATGCGTGACGAGATACATTTGCGGCCTGATAAGGAAACTCCAATGGATGTAGGTTGTTGTCTGGCCGATGTGGCGAAGTACGAACTCAAAGTTCTCATGCACCAGGCGAAAGTTGCCATCGACAGCCTGGAACACCAGCGCCAGTCTGTGCTTCAGGCCGTAGAGACAGCACAAAATGTCGGCGAGCCCCTCAGCCGGCTTCCCGATGAGACGGATTTGCGCCTGATGGAGCTCGCAGATAATGTGCGCCGCCTGGAGAATGTCTTGAACCAGGCCATATGTGAGATCGAACAGTTGGAGCTGAACTACGCCTCCCCGGGGACCGGCCTGCTCGTATCGTGGCCGGTTCGATCTGAGTTGGTTCCCAACATGCATCCTTGTCAGGAAGATTTATCAGGAGCTCACGGCCATCTTCCCCAGCCTGTCGCGTTTTGGAGCCCGCCGGGGATGGTCGCCGCGGTCAGCATGCAGTACCGGTAATCGAGCCTTGCCCTATTAAAGGCTGCATCCCATATTCTATTCAGTGTAAGGGCGCCCCTTCCCCTGCCAGGGGGAGGGGTGCCAGGCTCCCTCTCCCTCGAGGGAGAGGGCCGGGGAGAGGGGGTAGGCTCCCTCTCCCTCGAGGGAGAGGGCCGGGGAGAGGGGGTAGGCTCCCTCTCCCTCGAGGGAGAGGGCCGGGGAGAGGGTGAAAACCCCGTCGCCAACGTCACCTTCAGGCGTTCTGAATGACCTCCAGCCCTCCCATATAGGGCCTCAACACCTCCGGCACCAGAATGGTGCCGTCCTTTTGCTGGTAATTCTCGATGATAGCGATCATCACCCGCGGCAACGCCAGCCCCGAACCGTTTAGCGTATGCACGAACTCCGGTTTGGCCCCTTGCTCCCGCCGGAAGCGGACATTGGCCCGGCGCGCCTGGAAGTCGGTGCAGTTGGAACAGGAACTGACCTCCAGCCACTCGCTGCAGCCCGGTGCCCACATCTCCAGGTCGTACTTCTTCGCAGCCGCGAAGCCCAGATCCCCCGTGCACATCTGCACCACCCGGTGGGGGATACCCAGCCCACGGCAGATATCCTCAGCGTTGGACACCAGGCGCTCCAGTTCGTCGTAACTCGTCTCGGGCGCCACGAATTTATACATTTCTACCTTGTCAAACTGGTGGCCCCGCTTAATGCCTCGCACGTCCCGGCCCGCACTCATCTTTTCCCGCCGGAAGCAGGCGCTGTAAGCCACGTAGTAGAGCGGTAACTGCTCCTCGTCCAGGATCTCGTCCCGGTGCAGGTTGGTTAGCGGGATCTCCGCCGTGCCGATGAACCAGTAATCCTCCTCGGCATCGTGGTAGATGTTTTCCTCAAACTTGGGCAACTGGGCGGCACCCACCATCATCTCCCGACGCACCATGAATGGCGGGTAGATCTCAGTATAGCCGTGCTTTTGGGTGTGAACGTCCAGCATCCACTGGATCAGCGCCCGTTGCAGCCGCGCCCCCGTCCCCTTGAGCACGTAGAAACGACTGCCGGACAGCTTACCGCCCCGCTCGAAATCGATGATGCCCAGCACCGGCCCCAAATCCCAGTGCGGCAGGGGCTCAAAGCCCAAGCTTTCGGCCGCCTTGAGAATTCCTTCCTGCCGCAGGATAATGTTATGGCTCTCGTCCGGTCCCACCGGCACGCTCTCGTCGGGCATGTTGGGAACCCACAACTCCTTCTCCCGCAAATCCGCCTCCACCTGGCGCAACTGACCGTCCAATTCGCTGATGCGCTCCCCGACCTGGCTCATATGCTGCTTGAGGCTCTCCGCCTCGTCGCGCCGGCCCTCGCGCATCAGCGCCCCGATCTGCTTCGATCCGGCGTTGCGCTCCGCCCGCAGCGCCTCGACTTCTTGCAACAGGTTGCGCCGCTCCTGATCCAGCTCCAAAATCTCATCGATAGGGGCATCCGTGTTCAATTTGACCAGCGCCTCTTTGACTTCATCAGGATGTTCCCGGATAAAGGTTAAGTCTAGCATAGGATTACCTCCAGTAGTTCGTCAAACGTGAAACGTAAAACGTAAAAACGTAAAACGTAAGGCGTAAAGCGCGACGGCTATGGGTCGGGGAGGGGGATGTTTTGGAGCAGATCCCGCAAGTCCTCCTCTTGGATAGGCAAGCCTGATTTGCCGTCGTGCAGGTTGGCGTAATACGGGACGCTTTCTTCGCGCAGGTTACGTCCACGCTGGTTGGGGACCATCGTCAGCAGCAGGCGGATGATTTCGGTGAGTTGTTGCCAGCGATGCGTGGCGACGGCCTCGCCCAGGATGCGACGCGCCTTGAAATACCAGTCACGGCTCTCGCGGGCTGAACCCAAGGCGTACTCGTAAAAGCGGGCCCGGTCCCTGCCCGTACCTCGAGAGTAGCCTTCTGCCAGGTTGGCGCTGATGGAGCCCAGGGACCGGTACAACTGGTCTGACAAGCCCAGCGTGCGCCGATCTTGCGACAGCTTGGTGACATCATGCCATCCCAAGTCTGCCAGGAACAGTGCCATCCGGTACGCAGTCATCTTCCACAGCGAATCCGCCTTGATCGCCTCCGGCACAGCCTCCTCCCACTCTTGATAGTTCATCTTCCCAGCACCTCGCCTCTCACGTTTCACGTTTTACGCTTCTCGTTTACACCTTACGTCTTGCACCGTACGCTTCACGTCTTACGTTTCACGTTTTACGTTTCACGTTTTACGTCTTTACGTTTTACGTTTCACTCTTCATAGTAACCCCGCCCTCTCCAAAATCCGCTGAATATCCGCCACCCCCTCCACCGACGGCGAGCGTAAAGGGGGACGCGGCTTGCCGCCGACGTAGCCCAGCATATCCAGCGCCGTTTTCAGGCCAGCAATTCCATAGCTACGGGTGACGGCCACCCCTACCGGCACCAGCCGGTCGTTCAGTTCCCGCGCCTCATCCAGCCGCCCAGCTCGGGCCGCTTCGTACAGCGCCACCGTCTCGCGCGGAGCCACGTTAGCCAGGGCCAGGATACCCCCCTTCGCACCCAACAGCAGGCCGGGCAAAAAGGCACCGGTGTTGCCGCAAATCACCACGAAATCATCCGGCGTAGAGTGGATCAACCCCCAGAGTTGGCCGATGTCCCCTGCGCTATCCTTGATGCCCACGATGTTGGGATGCCTGGCCAGCTCGGCTACCGTAGCCACGGGCAGGTTGACACCGGTGTTGGCCGGCACATTATACAGCAGTACCGGGACCGGGCTGGCATCGGCGACCGCCTCGAAGTGCGGGCGCAGGACATCGCCCGTCATCGCTCCCTTGTAATACCAGGGTGTGACCACCAGCACCGCATCGGCGCCGGCGGCGGCCGCTGCCTGGCATGCCATCTGGCTGCCCCGCGTCGTCTCGCGGCCTGCCCCGGCGATCAGGATCATGCCCGGCGCCATTGCCTCGCGGACGGCGCGGATCACCGCCACACTTTCCTCGGCATCTAACAGGGGGGCTTCGCCGTTGGAGCCCAGAGCCACGTAGCCCGCCAATCCGGTCTCATTCCATCGGCCAAGGTTAGCCCGTAGTCCCTCCAGGTCAACCTGACCCCTCTCGTCAAAAGGAGTCGGAATCGGGGGAAAAACACCTGCAAACATAGCATCCTCCTTGTGTGATGCGCGAAGCGTTTATAAACAAAAACCCCCGCCCTCAAAGGACGGGAGTAACTCTCCGTGGTGCCACCTTTGTTCACCGCCGCGTTGCCCCGGGCGGCCTCGGTGCGTGCACCGGCACGCGTGCGCGATAACGGGCGCAGCCGGACCAGCTTAACGGGCATAACCCTTTTCGCCGTCAACTCGGGAGGGGATTTCGACCGGCGCCGGGGGCGGTTCGCAGCCGGCACCGCCTCTCTGCCTGTAACCCCCCTCCAAAGCTATCTGAAAAGTCGTGGGGTGGGCTTTTCCCCACCCACGGTCCCGAGCGCCCAATGGTCCCGAGCGAAGCCCCCCCACGGGGCTGCACAGGGGAAAGCCCCCCATGGGGCTGCACAGGGGAGAGGGGACCTATGGGCTAGCCCGCCCGGACAGCCTGGAAAGGCTGCCCTACGCTACTTTTCAGACACACTCTAATGGGGAAACCCGGCCACCGTCTATTTGTCTCCGTCTTCGTCGTTGGCGATAGTATAACACAGAGGCAGAAGGCTGTCAACGGACGAACGAAAAGACCCTAAGGGTTAGGGGACTTTTGGGTTGCATCAACCATCCAGTTCGGCGTTGTTAGAGATCGCTTCGAACAAATGCTTTGTTTGCGGTGTGGGGCCTTCGCCAAACAGTTCGTCAAAGAGCTTGACACAGTTGCGATACACCTTGAGCGCCTGCCCTTTGTCGCCAGCGCTATAGTGGTAGCGCATCAATTGGCGATAGACGCTCTCCAACAGGGGATCCACTTCCAGCGCCGCCTCGCCAGCGCGAATGGCATCGGCATAGCGCCCCAGCCTGGCATGGGTGTCGGCCAGGCCCGCCAGCGAATCGCGGTATTCGTTCTGCAAAGCCTGCCGCTGGGGGATGGCCCAGGAAGCGTAACGATCTTCGGCCATAAAATCACCCCTGTACAGGGCCTGGGCTGCTCCGTAGGCTTTAATGGCCGCTTCCAGGTCCCCCAAACGCTGTTGGGTCACGCCCTCATGGACTGCCTGCCGGAAGTCCAGCACATCCCAGGTCACATCGCCACTCAGATCAAAATAATAACCGGACGAGCCGCGCAGGATGAAATTCGAGTCGCGCGGCTCGATGTCCGGTTCCAGGGTATGCCGCGCGTTGCTGAGCAGGGGCAGCAGTTTCTTGAGCCCGCTCTTGGGGTCCGACTCAGGCCACAGCCATTCGATAAGTTCGTCGGGAGAGACGGCCCAGCCGCCGGCCGCTCGGCGGGTCAGCAGCAATTTGACCACCGTCTCGGCCTGTCCCCGCTCCCAGGGATCGATGAGTTGTCCATTACGCCAGATATTAAACTGGCCGAAGGTCTGGATGCGCAGTGACGGGGCGCGCGTCGCCTGGCGGACTGCCTCCAGAATCTGCCCTTCGACATCTTCTTCGCCCTTGTCAATGAAGGCGGCGATGGGGTAATCACGCACCAACTGCGCCGCCTCACCCGCCGTTGCTCGCCCGCTCAGTACGATGATCTTCGTCCGGGGGCGCTGTTCCACCAGGTAATCCAGCAGCTTCCAGCCGCTGCCGCCGCGCACAGGCAGATCGAATTCGTGCAGCATCATGTCCAGGAAGACCACGTTGAACGACTCCTGGCCGAATAGGGCCAGTGCCCCCTCATACGTATTGGCCAGTCGCCAGGTGTGCCCTTCGTCCGCCAGCAACTCGCCGACGATATTTTGCCATTCAGGTTCGTCTTCCACAATCAAAACGCGGCCAGGGGCCATAGTCAAAATCCTCCATGTCAAAAATGTAAAACGTAAAACGTAATGCGTAAAGTGTGAGGTGTGACAGTTGTATCTGACATTTTACGTTTCACGTTTCACGTTTTACGCTTTACGTTTCACGTTTCACGCTTCACGCTTCACGCTCCACGCTCATCAGCCCTCTCACCACCGCCAGGAAACCCTCATCCTCCCATTCATCTTTCCAAAACAGGGGGATGCCGGGGGCCATCGCCCTCAGCTCGCGCTGGATACGATTAGGGTCAGAAGAAGTGACCAGCACCACGCACATGTCCAACTCTTCGTCGAGAATGTGCTGAAGGACGTGCAGCCCATCGCGGTTGCGGCGATTGGTGTCGTCCAGCACCGGGTCTATCACCGCCAACTGAAACTTATTCCGGGCCAGAGCTTCCAATGCTTCAGCACGGCTGGCGGCGATATAAACCTGGTAACCAGCTTCAGCCAGGGCCTCGCTTAGAGCATCCTGCCAAAAATCCAGGTCTTCCACAATCAGCGCGTAGAGCGAAGAATTCACGCCGGCCTCTCCTGCACCGCGGGCAATCGAATGCTGACGGCGGTTCCCTGGTCGGGAATGCTGTGAAGTTTCACCTGTCCTCCCAGCCGGCTCACATAGGCGCGAGTCCACCACAGCCCGAGTCCCAGGCCACCTTCGTCGGGTTTGGTAGTGAAGCCCAGTTCAAACAAATGTGGCTGGATCTCGGATGGGATACCCTGTCCGTCGTCGGCCACCACCACTTCCACCAGCCCGTCCAGGCGGCGGCGCGTCGAAAGCCACAACTGGCCCGAGTCCCCCATGGCGTCCAGGGCGTTGCCGATGACGTGGCAAAAACTTTCGATCAGTTTCTCACGAGTGGCCATCACCGGCGGCAAGTTGGGCTGGTACTGCTCTAACACCTTAATGCCAGACTTGAGGTGAAAGCTGCTCAATGCCTCGGCCAGGCATGCCGATACGTCCAGCAGATCGACGTCGGCCATCTCGAAAGGCTCGCGGATGCGCCGCACGATGGTCAGACTCTCGACGGCGGCCCGCCGAATTTCTTCCAGCTTCTGTGCCAGATAGGGATTGTTTAACTCGTCCGTACATTTCGCCTGGATGCGGCTGGCATTGATGCGAGCGATGCTGATGCGATTGCTCAGGCGGTGGGTGAGATTGAGCGCCATATCACCCATCACCGCCACCGCTTCGGCACTGGCCAGCCGTTCCATAGCTTCGTCCAGCTCCCGGTAGAGCCGGGCATTGTGCAGCGCAATGGCCGCCCATTTGCTGAAATCAACCAGAAGGTCACGATCCTTTTCGGTAAAGGCGCCGTCTAGTTTGTTGAGCACTTCCACCACACCAATGACCCGGTCGTCAAGCTTCAGAGGGGCGCCCAGGATGGACCGGGTGTCGAACCCGGTGATGGCGTCTATGTCGGGCAGAAAGCGTGAGTCGTGTCGTACATCGTTGACGATCGCCGGCTCGCCGTGGGTGGCAACCCAACCGACGACCCCCGGCCAGGGCACCGGCAACCGGATTGCCTCGCGCACGTCAGCACTATATTCCAGTACCAGATCGTTACTGAGATCCTCAACCAGGAAGATGGAGGCGCGTTCCACGCCGATGAGCGAGGTGACGCCTGTCATGATGACCTGCAAAACCCGGTCCAAATCCAGGCTGGAAGTCAGGGCACCACCCACCTCGTTGAAATAGGCAAGCTGCGTCAGGTTGGAGCGCACTTCTTCGAAGAGCCTGGCATTTTCCACGGCGACTCCAAACATGCCGCCGATGGCCGAGAGCACGTCTATCTCCTCGGCTGTGAACGTGCGAGCGGCGTACGTCATAGCACTCAGTACACCCACCACCTGACCGCGAGCACGCATCGGAGCCAGCATCATGGCCTGCACCCCTTCCTCGCGGAAAGCCTCCACGGCGGCGTGCAGGTCGGGGCTCACATCGTCCGTGGTGGTAATCTCGCCGGTGGCGGCCACCCGGCCCAACAACCCTTCACCTGCCGGGATACGCGTGCCTATCTGCAGGCCGCCGGCGCGCCAGCCGCGGGTGGCTGCCACCACCAATTCCCCTGTTTCCTCATCTACCAGACTGATGGCGCCAGCCGCGGCCCGCATGACATCCAGGGCCTTAACCAGTCCGGTCTCCAGGATGGCCTCCAGTTCCAGGCTGCTACTCAGAACTGCCGCCATCTCGTTCAGCGCGCGTAGCTCTCGCGCCTGGCGCGCCTCGGCGAAGAGATGGGCATTCTCAATGGCGACCGTGGCCGAAGTGGCGAAGGCACTCAGCAGAGTCAGGTCGCGCTCAGTGAAGCCCACCGGCCCCTTTTTGTTGAGGACCTGCAACACGCCCATGACATGATCGTCAATCTTCAGCGGCACACACAGCACCGAGCGAGTCAAAAAGCCGGTCTCCACCTCACCATACCAGCGTGCGTCATGATGCACATCGCGCACCAGGACCGGGTCGCCGTGTTCAGCCACCCAACCGGCGATGCCTTCACCCGCTTTCAATCGTCGCGAGATTTGAACCGGCCGCCCCTCCTGCACCGACACCCGAAACACCAGGTCACAGGACTTCCCCTCGTCGCACCCTTGTCCTCCCTGAGTCCGCTGATTCGCATCCGCCGACCAGGGCGAGCGCCAGGTAGACCAGCGTAGCTGATCCCCTTCGCAGAGCAGTACCGAGCCCGTCTCTACATCCAGCATCTGCGTCGCCTCGCGCAAGATGCGAATGAGCACCTGATCCAGATCCAACACCCGCACCACCGAGCGGCTGACTTCGTTGAGTCGTTCCAGTTCTTCAATGCGGCGTTGACTCTGCTGTGCCCGGTCAATCGCAACCGCTGCCTGCCCGGCGAAGGCATTCAGGAAGTCCAGGTCGGGATTGGGAAAGGCGTTGCGACCGGGATGTTCGATGTACATCAGGCCAATGAGCCGGTCGGCTACTTTGAGGGGAATGGCCAGGATCGACTGCCACTTGTGGTGCGATGACAGAGGACCAGTGCGATGCTTATATCGGGCATCTTGCTGCAGGTCTTCGATAATCCGTGGCTCTCCTCGTTGGAGCACGTCGCGCACCACAGTGCGACTCACGACCCGCAGGATATCGGCCTCCGTTTGTGTCTCGTCAACTCCGTCACCCCGGGCCGCCTTTACTTCCAGATGTGGCCCGCCGTCATCGACGGCCGGCTCCTGCGCCAATAGCAGATAGCCGCGCTGCCCTCCGCTGTCCTCCAGCACCCGGTCCAGGAGATAAGCCAGCAGTTCCGGCAGTTCGTACACCGAGTTCATACGTTGGATAATCTGGTACAGAGCGCCCAGCCGGTCTTGGGGCAGCGTGTTGGTTTGAGGTAGTTGCATAGCGTAATCGGTTACCATTCAATCTCCAGGCCTTCGCTGGCGACCACCACCTGGCAGGGGCTATTGCGCTTGGCGAGGCACGCCTCTGCCTGCTTCAGGCCAGCGTAAATCGTCCGGTCGTCCGACAGCGGATCGTGGTGGAAAAGGGCCAGCCGCCGCACGCCAGCGCGGTGTGCCAGCTCAGCGCCCATCACCGGCGTACTGTGTCCCCAGTCCGCCCGGTCGAGGACGTCATTCAAGGAGAACTGCGCATCAAAAATGAGCAGGTCAGCATCCCGGAAGAAATCTACATAAACCTGGGTGTTGTCCGGGTCCAACTGCTTGTACTCAGCGTCGGTAGCGTAAACCAGGCTTTCACCGTCGTATTCAATGCGATAGCTGTAGCTCTCGCCAGGGTGCAACATTCTCAGAGGGTAAACTCGCAGATCGCCGAGCTGAGTCCACGCCCCGGCAGGGATGCGATGAAACTGGATATCAGCCCGCATGTTGCTGAGTGGTACGGGGAAGAAAGTTTCGGTTTGCTGACCGACGAAGGCTGCATCCAGGTGGGTGTGAGGGCTGTGAAACGTCAGCCGGTTGCCCTCCACGAAACCAGGGCTAAAGAAAGGCATGCCTTGGATATGGTCCCAGTGCGTGTGACTGATGAGAAAGTCGGCCACACCTTGACCCTTGCCAAATTCCGTTTTCATCAATTCATAACCCAGCAAGCGCAGACTTGAACCGGCGTCGAGGATAACCAACTGCTGGCCGGCACGGACTTCCACGCATGCTGTGTTGCCGCCAACCGTGTGACGCACCGTCGCCGGCAGGCGCTGGAGATAACGCTCGATAGCCTCCTCGCTGGACAGGTCAAAGCCGGCGGCGCCACGCAGCGCCTGCCGGATCTTATCTTCGATGGTCGCCGGCGAGATAGGCGTGGGGATGGACCCCCGAGTTCCCCAGAATTTGACCTTCATCAGAACTTACTCCTAACCGATGATGCACAGCCGACGACCGCTAGCGGATAGCTGATAGTCGGGTCCGTCATTTTCCAATTGCTATCGGCCATCTGATATTCCAGTCTACCACAACCACCTTGCACAAACCTTGCAGCTCGTGGGTGATGGGGTCTGCCGGACAAACAAAAAGCGTTCCCCGCACGAACCAGGAACGCTCTCTCCACGTGTGTCTCTGATGGTCCTTGAGCTGGTATAGCACGGGTTGTTAACCTACCTTATGAAACCCACCCACCAGATTTCCGAGGGTATGGCTTCTCTTGCCCTCTGCCTGCCCTCGTCCCTTTCGAGGCAGGCGCACCCATCCCCAAAAGCGGCCTGCGGGCAGGCAGGAAAAGAGCTCCTATTCCCAAAGGAGACCTGCGGACGCGTGGGGAGAGCTGAACGGCGTGACAACCTTACGACTCGGAAGTATTCAGATGCGTTGGGTCTTAATCTGTCTACGCATCCATCTTATCATACGCCGGTCTGGGTTGTCAACACGACCGTTTTCCTATCGCTATTCCCTGACTCGCTCGAGTCTGGCTCCCAGCGCCTGCAACTTCTCCGCAACGCGCTCGTAGCCCCGGTCGATTTGCCGGATGTTGCGGATCGTACTGGTTCCCTTGGCGCAGAGGGCAGCGATGAGCAGGGCCATGCCGGCCCGAATGTCCGGGCTGGAGATGCCCTGGGACTCGGCATGCAGTTCGCTGGGGCCCTGGACGATGCAGCGATGCGGATCACACAGCACGATCCGCGCTCCCATGCCGATCAATTTGTCCACAAAATAGAGACGGCTCTCGAACATCTTCTCGTGGAAAAGCACAGTACCGGTAGCCTGGGTCGCCACCACAATACTGACGCTCATCATGTCTGCCGGGAAGCCGGGCCAGGGAGCGTCGGCAACCTCGGGGATGGCATTGCCCAGGTCGGGGACTACGGTCAGTGATTGACCCGCGGGCACGAACACATCATCGCCGCGAATCTCGGGGCGCACCCCCAGCCGGTCGTAGACCAGTAAAGTCATCCGCAGGTGTTCGGGTGATGCATGTTTAATCAGCATCTCGCCCCCGGTAACAGCCGCCAGTCCGATGAAGCTGCCTACCTCCAGGTAATCAGCCCCCAGGGTGTATTCAGCGCCGCCCAGCCTCTCTACGCCGTGGATGGCGAGGATGTTAGAGCCAACGCCTTCGATGTGTGCCCCCATTTGATTGAGCATATGGCACAAGTCTTGCACGTGAGGTTCGGAGGCGGCGTTGCGGATGATCGTCGTCCCCTCGGCAGTGGCGGCCGCCAAAACCGCATTCTCAGTCGCCGTGACACTGGCCTCATCCAGCAACATATCGACGCCGTGCAGCCGCTCGGCGGACAGCAGCAGCTCACCATCGTAACTGATGTCTGCCCCCAATTGCTTCAAGGCCAGCAGGTGGGTATCAATACGCCGTCGCCCTATCTGGTCACCGCCTGGCCGGGGCAGGTCAATGCGCCCTTCGCGAGCCAGCATCGAGCCTATCAAAACCAATGCGCCCCGGATATCGCCGAAAAGGTTCGGATCGGGAATGGTCTTGCGAAGAGCTCCTGCCCGCAGCGTGGCCGAGTGATTGTCGTGGCGCGTAACTTCAGCCCCCAAGTCTTCGACGATAGCCAACATCGTCTGCACGTCGCCGATGTCTGGCAGGTTGTGCAACGTAACTGGTTCGTCTGTCAGTAGAGCCGCCGAGATCAGGGGAAAGGCGGCATTCTTGTTGCCGCTGGGCACCACAGTGCCTTTGAGAGGTTGTCTGCCCTTGATGACGAATTTTTCCATAGGTTCCACAGTGTAAGCTGCTTACCCTCTGCTTTCTACTCCATTTGCTCCGACACCCAATCGAGCAAACTGGTGGAGAAATTGGTTGTGTGCTTCAGCACCTCCTGGCGCAGAGCCGCCCAATCGGGGACCAGATCATACGTATAGACATTGGCATCCCTCGTCCCAACCTGGTTGACTGTCCAACGAGCCCAGTGGGGAACTACCAGTGCCCGGGTCAGTATGTCAATCGCTGATTCCTCGGCGGGATTGCGCGGGTCGAAATGAAGCCAGCCATCAGGGGATCGGGCCTGTCGTAGTTGCAAATAGCTGAGACACAGGTGGCGCAAAATCGCCCCCCGCGAATCGTCCAGTTCTTCCAGGCGTGTCTGCAATGAGGCAATCTCAGTCTGCATAGCTTCGACCTCCTGCTGCCAGCGATTCACAGTCCTATCGAGCAAATGCGTGCCCAATAACCCGTCAATCACCGCTAGCAACCGGACCCGCCACCCAAAACGCCCCCACCGGCTCATTACGTCCCCCAGATCAACACCTCGTCGCCGACGTCAACGCCTATTTCCTCCGCGGCATTGCCGTCTCGGAGGGCAATCTCTACGTGATCCCAGGTGCTGCCTACGTAGGCGACCGGATCGCCCGGTGCCACGTCGGCGAAAGTGCGGCTCAATCCCTCGATCCTGCGCCCGGCCAGTTCAAACGTGACCTCCTCTGCCAGGTCGCCCGCCGTCACGTCGAGGATGAGATTGCCAAAGTGATCCACGTGCAGCACGTGCGCAATGAGATCCCCTCCCGGCGTAAATTCCGCTTCGGGCAGCGCCAGCCGAACCAGGTTGATGGCCCGCGGACCCAATTCCGTCAGTGGGACGCCGTTGGCCAGATGAGCGGCGGCTGGTGCAAAGATGTCGCGCCCGTGAAACGTGGCGCTGACCTGAGGCAACCGATAGGCGGGGTTGGTGAGGCTGACTGCTTCGTGCACGTTTGTGGAAGCCAACACGTAACTAAGCACGCCGTTGTCGGGTGCAACAAAAGTACCCTGCGAGGTATGGACGGCCAGCGCCCGCCGTTGACTCCCGACACCAGGGTCTACCACCACCAGGTGAATGGTGTCGCGAGGAAAGAAAGGAACCGCCTGGTAAAGAACAAAGGCCCCGGCCCGTACATCCTGGGGGGGGACCTGGTGACTCAAGTCCACCAACGTCGCCCCGGCTGCGATCGAGAGGATGACACCCTGCATCGTCCCCACGTAGCCATCGTCCAGGCCAAAGTCGGTGGTGAGGGTAATGATCGGCATCGGACAACTCCGTCAGTTTCTAAAAAGGCAGCGCGATAAACCGGCGGCGCGGGCAGATCGTTTCTCGCATTTGCTGCGCCGCTTGATACCGCTGTTCTGGGTCTATCTCCATCGCCTTGAAGATAACCTGCTCCAGCCGCTTGGAGACAGTGGGGTTGATCTCGCACAGAGACGGAAGCTTTTTGGTGACATTGATAGACACCGGCAACATGCGGTCTACCGAACGCGGTGGCACGCGTCCCGCCAGCAGGTAGTAAAGCGTCGCGCCCAAACTGTAGATGTCGGTGCGGGCATCGGTGCCTCCCGAGCCTTCGGCGTACTGTTCGGGTGGGGCGTACTCGATAGTGCCCACAGCGTGGATCAAAGGACTGCTTTGCGTCAGGTGTCCATGCACCTGTTTCATCAGACCAAAGTCGATCAGCATCACGCGCCCGTCGCGGGTTAACATCAGGTTTTCGGGCTTGATGTCACGGTGGATGATCGGCTCGGGTCGTTCGTGCAGATAAGCCAGAGCATCCAGCACCTGGATGGCCCACCCCAAGACCCGACTTTCCTCCAGCAGGCGGCTTTGGCACAGCGTCCTCTGCTGGATGTCCAGCAGTGTATTCCCATCGATAAACTCCATGACCAGGTATTCGTTGTTGTTGCTGGAGAACTGGTCGTAAATGTCGGGGATATTGGGATGGTTGAGTGGCATAAGGGCTTCCATCTCGCGCAGCAGATGCTCCCGAATCCGGTCTCGCTTCCCTTCGCAAGCGGCCGGATCGAGGCATGCCTCCTTGATGGCCACCACCTGCCCGTTCGTGCAGTCTTCGGCCTGGTAGATGGCACCCATCCCCCCACGCGCCACCTCCTTCACGACGACATATTCACTCTTTTTCCCCTGTAATATGGCTCCAACAGTCGTGAACAGCGCCATACCGCTTCACCTCGTCTAAAAAAAGCCGCGTATCATCAGCAGAAAACCAAACACAATCAGCGGGATACCAATCACCATCCCGATAACCGTCAGGCTGGCAATCGCGCCTACAATCATCAGCACTACACCCAGTACGACGGCCACCAGGCGCCCGGTCATTTCGATGATGAAAGCCACTAAGTGCCAGAGTGCCACAAAAGGCCACAAAATCCATGGTGTTTTCTTCTCTACGCTCGACATCATATTTCCCTCCTGCCCGGC
>JAHELX010000583.1 GCA_024643945.1 Anaerolineales bacterium | reverse complement strand
TCATCCATAACCTGGGGGCGACCGTTCTGGTGTTGGCCACACCCTGGCTGGCTCGCTACCAGGTGGCCTGGGTTGTGCCGCTGCTGGGTGGTGTATGGTGGGGTGCAGCCGGCGGCGCCTGGATGGGGGGAGGGGCCGCTTTGTGGGGGCAGTTAGCGGCCGGCATGGCTGGTCTGAACCCCGACTGGCTGGCTCTCATCGGCAGCTCGCCGACCATGGCTGGCGTGGCTCGACGCTTTGGCGAAGCCAACTCACTGGAGACGCTGAAGTTGATCTTGGAGCCCCTGGCGCCCAACACTACTCTCTTGCTCTATCACTTGCTGCAGGTGGTTGCCTGGGCTGTTGTGGGAGGAATCGTGGGCACACTGGCCGACCGGGCGTGGATTCAGCAGCGCCGGCCCTGGGGGAGCATCGTGACTGCGGCGCTGGGAGCTGTTGCGCTGCTAGGGGCACATGTCGGACTGGGGCTCTGGTTGGAGCAACATACGCTGACAACTCTCGCTCCCCTGTGGTCACCCCTCATCGCCACCACAGGTGTGGTAGCAATTGTGGTTGGCATACTGGAGGGCCTGCGTGATTTCCTGGAGCATCCACTGCCGCCAGTCCGCCGCCGGACACGCCCTGAGCGCCGCCCCGGGCGTGCCTGGGAGCCGGAACGCGCCCCACTGCCGGTGCCTGCCCAACTTCCCGATTGGGAGCCCGCCGACGAGGCAGAGGATTTGATTATGCTGGAACTGGATTAGAATGGCAAGATAAAGAGCGTAACGATACAAATGGATCTAGAGACCAATTGAGCGATGCATGCCAGAGAGGAATCGAGGATCATATGAGTTAGCAACCGTTACAAGAGAGTGCACGGAAATTGATCCATAGCAGCTATCTTCAGAGAAATACCGTATGCGCCACCAACAAGAACTCCCACCCCACTACGAACTGCGGCGCCGGGGCACCAGTCAGGGAGGGCTGACGCCCGGCATCATCGTCACCGCGCTAACCATCAGCGGCGTGCTGGTCTTACTGACTCTCACTTTCGTCGCTGACTGGCTACGGACACCGGACCTCACCCTGTCGGCTGCTCCATTGCTCCTCTCTCCCAACGGCGACCAAGATCACGACGCGCTCACTGCTACCTATACTTTGTCGGAAGATGCTGATATGACTGTGCAAGTCTTCAATGAGGTGGGTGGGTTGGTACGAACCCTGGCGGCCGGGCAAGCAAAGGCTGCCGGCCAACACTTTATCGTTTGGGATGGGCGCGATGACCTGGGCCAACCGGTCGCCGACGGACGTTACCGTTTGCAGGTGACTGCCAAAGGAGCTATTCGATCTGCTTCCCAGGGGGTTGCGCTGCAAATAGATACCCAGCCGCCGACGTTACACCTGGTCAACCTGCCCGACGGGTTGCGTGTGCGTGAACCCGCTCTGACCGTGCAAGGGCTCACCGACCCTGATGCTACTATTTGGGTCACTGGCAATCCGCAGCCTGTTGTCGTGGATGGGCAGGGGCGCTTTACTTTTCAGCGGAAGCTCAGTGAAGGAGCGAACCCACTCGAGGTGCGGGCCGTGGACCCAGCCGGCAACAGTACCGGCCTGACGCGGGAAATTGACCTGGTCACCACGCCCCCTGACGTAGTCATCGCCACGCCTCTCGACGACGAGTGGACTAATCAACCATTGACTACCGTCACCGGCCATGTGCCGGCTGGGATCACGCTCACAATAAATGATCAACCAGTTGCTCTCAATCCCGAAGGTGACTTCCAATATGAATGGTTGTTGGAAGAAGGGGATAATCTCATCCGAGTCGTGGCTACGGATGACGTGGGTAATGTCACCACCCACGAACGGCTGGTCCACCTCAAGACGGCGCCTCCGCTATTGACCTTGAATGTGGAGGAAGGGGCGACTTTTGGAGACTCCGTATTGCAATTGACTGGCCGCGCCGACGTCGGCGCGACAGTGACGGTGAATGGGCAAGTGGTGCCGGTCAGCGCTTTGGGCGATTTCCAGGCGACACTCAATCTGTTTGAGAGTGACAATCTCATCCAGGCAGTGGCCCGCGACCAGGCTGGCAACGTCTCTACCCTGAATCGCCACGTACGATATGCTACGTCACCGCCGGCCCAGGGTGTGGAACGGCTGGCGCGCAACCTGTCCGATATACCATCGCTGGCGGTGCCGCTGCTGATCGCTTTGCCGATTATCCTCGTCCTGGCTTTTTACACTATGCGGCCGGTGTCATTGGTGCTGTCGGTCGACCGCCGTGCTTTTACTCCCGGCGTACCCGGAGAGGGCAAAGCGCTTATCCTGTCTCTCAATCTGAGCAAACCGGCCCGCACCACGCTGGAGGTGCTCGACCAATACGGTCGCCAGCGGGCGACCATCGTGCATAACCGGCGGCGGAGTGCTGGTGAACATCTCTTTTACTGGGATGGTTACGACGATTACGGCCGGCCAGTTTCTCCCGGTGAATACGTCATCCAGGCTGTGGCCGGCACCCCGGCCGCCAACGTGACCAGCGCTGTCCAGGTGACGATCCAGGAGGATGCGCTGGTTCACGGGCGCGTCGCAGGACGGCGCGTTGGCAATGGCGGTGAGATCATAGATGGCCGCGAAGATTTCGTCCGTCGCCGGCCCAATCGGAGGTGACCTGATGGCTGAACAATCAAAGCGCATCGCCGTCCTGACCAGCGGTGGCGATGCGTCCGGCATGAACGCTGCGGTGCGAGCAGTTGTACGTACCGCCCTGGATCGAGGGGCGGAAGTATACGCGATCAATGAAGGCTACCAGGGGATGGTAGATGGGGGAGTCTGCATCCGCAAGATGACCTGGGATTCGGTTGGCGGCATCTTGCAGCGCGGGGGTACCGTCATCGGCTCGGCGCGCTGTGACTCGTTTCGCACCCGCGAGGGACGGCTTCAAGCTGCGCGCAACCTGCTGGAGCACGAGATAGACGGATTGGTTGTCATCGGTGGGGACGGCAGTTTGACCGGCGCCAACGTATTTCGCCAGGAATGGCCTGGACTCCTGACTGAGTTGGTTGAAAGGAGAGAAGTCAGTCAGGAAGTGGCTGACCGCCATCCTAATTTGGCCATCGTGGGGTTGGCCGGTTCGATTGACAACGATATGTATGGCACCGACATGACCATCGGCGCCGACACTGCCTTGCACCGCATTACCGAAGCGGTGGACGCTATCAGCAGCACGGCCGCCTCCCATCAGCGCACCTTTGTGGTGGAGGTGATGGGGCGTAATTGCGGCTACCTGGCGCTGATGAGCGCCCTGGCCACCGGCGCGGGCTGGGTATTGATCCCTGAGAGTCCGCCCGACGTAGAGAATTGGGAAGAGAGAATGTGCGAAGTCTTGAGAGCTGGCCGCAAAGCCGCTCGTCGAGATTCCATTGTCATCGTCGCCGAGGGAGCGCGGGATCGAAATGGCAATCCTGTCAGCGCCGATCATGTAAAAAAGGTACTGGAAGAACAGTTAGGTGAAGAGGTTCGGGTTACAATTCTGGGGCACGTGCAACGGGGAGGCTCTCCCAGCGCCTTTGATCGTAACCTGAGTACCCTGTTGGGCTACGCCGCTGCCCAGGAGATATTATCCGCCACGCCGGAAAGTGAGCCGTACCTGATCGGTATGCGGGGCAACCGCATCGTCCGTTCGCCTCTAATGGAGTGTGTGGAACAGACGCGTGCCGTGGCGGATGTGGTCGCCGCCCACAATTATGAAAAAGCTATGGAAATGCGGGGAGGCAGTTTCAAGGAAGCCTTCCGCACGATGCGCACCCTGGTGCGGGCGTTGCCCCATCCCCCGCAACCTGGGCAGAGACAGTTGCGACTGGCAGTCATGCACGCCGGATCGCCAGCGCCAGGCATGAACACCGCCGTCCGGGCGGCTGTCAGGCTGGGACTGGATAACGGGCACACGATGTTGGGGGTCAGAAACGCGTTCAAAGGGCTGATTGATGGCGAGATCGAAGAGATGCACTGGATGAGTGTGAACGGCTGGGCGACCATGGGGGGGGCCGAACTGGGTACCAACCGAAAAGTCCCCGCTGCTAGTGATTTCTATGCCATTGCCCGCAACATCGAAAAACATCGTATCCAGGGCTTGTTGATCATCGGCGGCTGGACCGCGTATCAGTCCGCGTACGAACTGTATCGCGAGCGTGAGAATTTCCCCGCCTTCAATATCCCCATCATCTGCCTGCCGGCCACGATTGACAACAATATGCCCGGTTCCGAGTTGAGTATCGGCGCCGACACCGCCCTGAATAGCATTGTGGAAGCTGTGGACAAGATCAA
>JAHELX010000582.1 GCA_024643945.1 Anaerolineales bacterium | reverse complement strand
ACTAGCGGGAGATAGAGTCTGGGGTTGGTAACAGAGCCTGCCCATGTGGCCCGGTTGTCCCCCGGGTCGTCCCAGGCAGTAACCCCCGTAATATCTAGCGTGCTGCTCACAACAGCACCAGCCGGCAAGTCGCTGGCCACCGATACCGATATTACGAACGAACTGCGGGTGTGAGGCATCAAATCCCCTGCCTGCCACACAATCGTGCCGCTGACCGGCTGGGTCATGCTGAGCCCGCTGCTGTCCTCAACGTAAGTCAGCCCCGGGCTGAGGGTCTCAGTCATCACAACGCCGCTTGCCGCGTCAGGGCCGGGATCGGAATACGTGATGGTAAGCTTTGCCAGCGTGCCGGTCATTACGCCGCCAGAGCCGGAGTGCTCCACGCTCACCCCCGGCGGTATGGTCTCCGCCAGTTCCGCCAGCGTGGCCACCGTCGTCTGCACAAACTTCGTTGCGTAAGATAGGTCGAGCTTGTCCAACGTATCGCTGGTCTTGTGATAGTACGGATTGTAGTCCCAAAGATCCTCACTAGCCAGCATAGCCGGATAGGCCTGGTTCCAGAAACGAGCGTGGTCGCTGCGGGTTGTCGCGCCCGAAGTGACATATCGGGGCGCCAGCGAAATGCTGTAGACATTCATGGCGTCCAGAAAAGCGGTGCCCAGGGCTTGCGAGTCGCTTCGGGTTCCGGCATGGATTTCCATAACACTATCACCGTCGGAATCCCAGGCAATCATATCCTGATTGATTACCCCGCCGATGTTGGTACCCGCCGAGCGGGCTTCTGCCACATAATAGTAGCTGCCGATCAGGCCCTGTTCTTCAGCCGCAAAGGTCACAAAGCGCAAGGTGTGCTTGAAACGATATTGGCTCAAGATGCGCGCCGCCTCCAGCACCGCCGCCGTGCCGCTGGCGTTGTCATCGGCGCCCGGGGCAGCATTGTCCAGGTCATCAGAGGTAGAATCGTAGTGGGCACACACGATGTAAACGGTGTCGCTCCCCGCTCCCCAGCCGCTGAGCGTCCCCTCGATATTGTCCAGAGTCTCAGTGCCCAGGCTGAAACTGTGATACCGGACGTCCAATCCCAGCGATTCCATCCGGCTATGAATGTAATCCCGCTCGATCGCCAGTTCCGGGGAATAGGAATGCCGAGAGCGTTCGGCATCCCAGCCGGGGATCGAATCGTCATCTTGGAGATTGAGGATAGTGGTGTAGATCTGCGTTTGGGACACCGAATCGACCAGGCTCTGAATGAGCGGGTTATGCTCCTGGATCAGCACAGGGGGAGCATCTGCTGCGGCGGAAGGGGGCGCGCTGGGTAGAACAATAGGGCCCAGAAGTTTCTGGATAAAAAAGCCCTGACTCGGGAGTAATTCGGCCTCAGCCGGGTCGGCCTTGAGGATGAACGTGCCTGCGACGTAAGTGAAGACTTGCCCATACCGGGATAAGGATACAACTTCCCCGGAGAGGGGCAGGGTGACCAGGTAATATTGCCCAGGCGTCGCCGGAAAATCGAGGATGCGCACGTCAAACCCCAGGCTGCGCACAGTAGCCAATTCCTGGGGCGTGACCAGCGCCGCCAGAACGTTCGCTTGCCCGTCGAGCAGGGCAAGCTCCAGGGGTGCCAGGCGTTGCAAGTCATCCCAGCCCTCATAGGTGATTACCACCAGGTACGTTGGCTCTGGATACCCGGGCGAATTGGCCCTGGTGCTCAACGGCGCCAGGGCCAGGTAACCCAGGGCTGCCAGCAGCAACACCCAGGCCATGCGGGCCAGGACTCGGTTCAGCCGTTTAGACGCCATCCACTAAGTATACTCTAGCTTCACGCCAAAGACAACGAGAAACATGACCCCCAATTTACAGCCTCGCCCCCAATGATCATGTACACCTGTGCGTTGTCACAAGCGCATACGCTCAGGCCTCGATTGGACAGCGTCTAAGTTCAGCTGTGGGCTGGTGCCCTGTCAAGGCTGAATCGACGAGTAATCTTGCCTCCCATGGCGGTTGTTTCTACTCTGCAGATCATGCTTGACGGGGTACTAGAGCCGGTTGGATGAGCTTCCAGCTCCCCTCAGGCAGGGCCAATTGGTCCAGGATTTCAAGCGCCTTGTGGTTGATCAGGAAAGTCCCAGGACCGTCCAACCCCACAATAACGAATGGGTATCCCAAACCGGCCGCAAACTCCTCCAGGGGGCGCTCGTGCGTGAAGGGTGCTTCCGGAGACAACTGGTAGCCCATCACCACCATGTCCAACAAGTTTTGCCGGAAGCAACGCACCAACTCTACCTGATACGAGCCTTCACACAGCTTAAAGGCGACATCGGTAAAATCACCCAATTTAGGTTCATAGTATTCACGCAGCCGCAATTCGAACTGATTCAAAAGCTCAGGTGTAATGCTCACAGTTCGTTGGTGCGTGAAGAGATCGTCGTAGACGATGTCCCGCCGAATCTTATAGGGAGACCTCAGCCAGTGGCAGATGTTTAATTCCAATCGTCGGGCTCGAGCCAGATTGAGGGCATATTCAAACGCCCATTCATCCGTCTCCGTGAAATGTGTACACAAGCCAACAGTCTTCATCTTTGCCTCCTTGTGTGAACACTGAATAGACAGCTTATGTCAGTGTCTTGACGCCATTTGGAAATCAACAGCGTTCTTGTCGTTGGCATGGCACGCGGGACAGCGGGCCAGTTCTGGCCTGTCTTGCATTGCAGCTTCCCGCTCATGGCAGGCGACGCATGTGCCGTGCATCGCCTCCTGGTAGCCGGGGGCCAGGTAGTTGAAAGCCATCTCTCCGACCTCAGGCGCCATCGCCTCGTGACATTCGACGCAGGGTTTGGCACTATCCCGCGTGTGCTCCCCAGTGTGACACTCTACACAAGCGGCATTGCCGCCCAGGTCGTCCTGGTGCAGGCTGTGGTCGAAGATGGAAGTTGGCAGATATACGTCTCGGTGACATTCCCAACAAGCAGTCGCCTCATCTTCCGGCCTGTTCAGGTGGTGGCAGGTACGACAGCTTTCCTTTTCACTCGAGACTTGTTTCGCCAGGCGTGATTGATGCTCGGCGTGGTCGAAGTAGACCACATCGCCGCCATGGTTACCGTCGATCGCCAATATCTTCCAACCCTTAGCCGCATGAACGGGGGTTTGGGACATTGGCTGCCCTGTCATGATGTTCGAGGGGGTGGCAGCAATCGTTAGAGCGATAACCAGCACAGCCAGCCCAGAGCGTCGGGTGATTGAGTGTCTAAAGGAATCCCTCACCTGGAGCAATGTGCTCGGGTCAAAGCGTGGTTTGGCATAGGGTGACTGTCGCCGGTCGGTAATCTTACGTCGAAAGACGGCCAGATTCTCGCCAAACAACATATATATCAACCCGGCGGCAGCGGGAATGGCGAAAGCAATCGCCACCTCAAGTCCTGACGGCGTGTAGCGAGTGCCTTCAGGCACCCACATTGTGAACAAGCTGAGAGATAACCGCTGGCTTATAACGCCAAGAGCGGTGAGTATCCCTGCCGTGATCAGTCCCTCATAGCTGCTGCGAACTCTAGACATCATAAGCAAAACGGCAGGCAGAATCCCGCCGATCAGTATCTCGCTGCTGAAGAGGATGCTTTGCCAGGAACCATCCAGTGCTGCAGGAATGATGCCCCGCACCACCAAATCTCCCAGGCGTAAGCCGAGGTAAATCCACAGGACATAGCCGGCGACTTTAGCCAGTCGAGACAGGATGTCGATACGTAGCTCTCGCTGGAAGAGCCAGGCTGCGACAAACTGCTCCAACACAAGTGCCATCAACCCTAGCCCAATCGCGGAGGCGAAGAATAGCACCGGCATCAAAGGGCTATACCACAATGGATGAACGCGGAAGGGCATAATCAGGAATAGGGAGCCCAACGAGGATTGGTGCAACGTAGAGAGCACGATACCCGCGATGACGATAGGAATGGTTAACCAGTGAAGCACGCGGCCGATGGATCGGAATATCGCATTCTGGAACCACGGGTGCTCTAGAATCACAGGGCTGAATTCCAGGTTAAGCACTGAGAAATACAACATCACGCACCAGGCAATCTCGAACATGACCGAGTGATGCTGCCAGCGAATGATGGGCATATAAATGTGCCAGGGTAAGCCCAGGTCAAATAGGAGCGACACAATGAATGAGCCGTATCCCAGAAGTGCGACGAGAATCGCAGATCGGAGAACAGGCCGGTAAGTCTCAAGATGAAAAATAGTTACCATCCCTGCCAGGACAAACCCGCCGCCAGCGAGTGCGACGAACACCAGTTTAAAGGCAATCCACAG
>JAHELX010000581.1 GCA_024643945.1 Anaerolineales bacterium | reverse complement strand
CAGAATGAGAAAGGCCAGGGATCCAAGCCATGTCACGCCGAACACCGTCCCCGGTCCGCCGACCGTTGCCAGCGCCAACAGTGCCAGCGGCGGGCCGAGTCCGCTGCCCAGCAGGTTGGCGGCGTACAGCCGATGGGCCTCTCCCGGCAGTGTCACCAACGCGGCGCCGACGGCCAACCCGCTGAAGAAGAAGGGGACCGCCAGGGCCAGGTAATAGACGGCCAACCATAACAGTTGCACCCGCTCCCAGGCGATGCGGTAGGCGTCGAAGGGGAGGGCGTTGACCAACAGGTAACTGGCAGGAGCGGTCAGCGTGAAGAGCAGGGCGCTGGCCCCCAGCCAGTAGTGCAGCCTATGCCGCGCGGGGGGATGCAGCGAGAGGAAAGTGCCGCTCGCCCCGGCTCCCAGCAACGCCAGGCTGACGGCCATAAAGGCAAAGTGATGTCCCTGCGCCAGAGCGAAGAGGCGGGTAAGGGCCACCTCAAAGGCCAGCGTTGCCGCTGAAAGGAAGAGCAAGCTGAAGTAGATAGAGGACATTGTCACGCTATCTCAACGAGAACCCCATCTTAAGGCTTTATGACACCCACTTCTCAAACCGACAATCCTCGATAAAAGGGGTGGTTCTCTATTTATACCTCATATTTCTGCTCGAGGCAATAGGGAAAAATGAGGAGATTTTTCAGATGCCGGGAAGCGAAAGTCTCTTTTTGTTTTATCAGGAACCGAAGTATACTAAGCGATATGAAAGCGTCACTGCTGCAAACCAAACTGTATATTCCTCCCATCAGCCCCGATCTCGTCTCCCGGCCTCGCCTGTTCGATCGGCTGAACGAGGGCCTCACGCGCAAACTGACCCTCATCGCCGCCCCCGCCGGCTTTGGGAAAACAACCCTGGTCAGCGATTGGCTCCAGCGGGTCGATTTGCCGGCTGCCTGGCTTTCTTTGGATGAGGGCGACAACGACCCTTCTCGCTTTTTGGCCTACCTGGCTGCTGCCCTTCAGCAAATTGACGCGCAGATAAGGCAATCAGTGCAGGGCATGCTCGAATCCTCTCCGCCACCACCACCTGAGTCGGTGATGCTGGCTATTATCAACGAGATTGCGGCCACCCCTCCTTTTGTTCTGGCCCTGGACGATTACGACGTAATCGACGCTCCACCGATCCACGACGCCTTGACCTTTCTGCTCGACCACCTGCCACCGCAGATACACGTCATCATTACCAGTCGAGCCGACCCGCCGTTGCCCCTGGCGCGCTTGCGTGCCCGTGCCCAGTTGACAGAAGTGCGGGTCATCGATTTACGTTTTACCAGCGATGAAACAGCCAGCTTCTTCAATCAAATCAGCGGGTTGAACCTCTCAATTGAAGAGTTAGTTGCCCTGGAACAGCGCACCGAAGGCTGGATCGCCGGCCTACAACTCGCTGCCGCATCCCTGCAAGGGCGCGTCGCGTCGGAGAGGCAAGCCTTTGTGGATACCTTTGCCGGTGATGATCAATATATTATCGACTATCTGGTGGAAGAGGTACTCAACCGCCAGACACCGGATGTGCAGAGTTTTCTCATGCAAACGGCTATTCTGGAGCGCTTCAACGCTGACTTGTGTGATGCGGTAACCGGACGAAACGATAGCCAGGCCATGCTTAATTACCTGGCCAAAGCCAATCTCTTCATCATACCGCTGGATCACAAGCGACAGTGGTATCGCTATCACCATCTCTTTGCTGATCTGTTGCGATATCGTCTGAAGGAGACCGCCCCAAATCAGATCCCGCTGTTACACCAGCGGGCCAGTCAGTGGTACGAAAATAGCGATCTAAAATATGAGGCCATCCACCATGCTTTAAAGGGAGGGGATGCCGAGCAGGCGGCGCGCTTGATTAAGCGAAGGATGGAAACAGCAATCTATCAGCAAGATAGAGTTCCCCCGCTCTCCACCCCCGCTCCGCTTTTGCTCGATCCCCTGACCGAGCGCGAAGGACAAATTCTACGCCTGCTGGCGGCCGGGCTTTCCACCCCTGAGATTGCCAGGGAATTGATCATCTCCGTGGGCACGGTCCGCTCCCATGTCAAACGCCTCTACAGTAAACTCGATGCCCACAGCCGCCACGAGGCAATAACCCGCGCCCGCGAGTTGGGCCTGCTTTAAACGCTGTCGCCGCGTGCAGCCAGGGCAAGACAGGAGCCCTGCGCCAGCGGCATCTGCCTCAATTACCCCATTGAATTACCCTACCTGATTACCCCATTAGGGCAAGACAAATCAAGACTTTTCAGGTAAAATATATCTCTATTTTGTCACATGCCTACAGCGCATTATCTGATGCTGAGGGGTATCCTGATGACAACACAGCAAGGTGACTATTACCAGATCAAGGTTAAAGGTTGTTTGGCACAGTCTTGGTCGGCTCGCTTGGGTGACCTCAAAATCACCACAGATCAAGGCGAAACGACTATCGAGGGACTGATCGTCGATCAGGCGGCGCTATACGGCCTGCTGATTAAGATTCGTGACCTGGGATTGCCGCTCTTGCTGGTCAGGAGGGTTGAATCTTGAGACTTGAAGGAGTGAGAAACATCGTGAAACGACAATCGATAGATTCTGTTGAAAAGGTCGATTATGGCCGCAAATGGTATGTGATGGCAGCGGTATCCCTGGGGGTGTTGGTGGCCACGATAGATGGCAGTATCGTCAACGTGGCACTGCCGACCCTGGTGCGTGCCTTTGCCACGCAATTTGCCATCGTGGAATGGGTGATCCTGGTCTACTTACTGACAATAACGACGCTTTTGCTGAGCGTGGGCCGGCTGGCCGACATGATCGGCAGGAAATCTCTCTACACAGCCGGCTTCGTCATCTTCACGCTTGGATCAGTGCTAAGTGGGCTGTCGCCAACCATCTACTGGCTGATTGGGTTTCGCGTTCTGCAAGGCATCGGTGCCGCCATGCTGGCGGCGCTTGGCCCGGCCATCGTTACCGAAGCCTTCCCACAGGCTGAGCGAGGCAAGGCGCTGGGCATCGCGGGGGCCATGGTGTCGATCGGCATTGTGATCGGACCTACCCTGGGCGGCTATCTCATCGACACGCTCTCCTGGCACTGGATCTTCTTCGTCAATCTGCCCGTCGGCATCCTCGGGACGTTTATGGCGTTGCGCTACGTCCCCGCCCTCAAGCCAGCCGGGCAACAGCGCTTCGACTATGCGGGGGCTGCCACACTTTTCGTGTCCTTGCTTACGCTACTGCTGGGGCTGACGTTGGGTCAGCAGTTCGGCTTCGCCGACGCTGCCATACTCGCGCTCTTCGTCGTTGCCGGCCTGTTCCTGGTAGCTTTTGTGTTCATCGAATGGCGTGTCGACCAGCCGATGATCGAGTTGCGACTTTTCCAGGAGAGCTTGCTGAGCTTCAACCTGGTCACCGGCCTGATCGCTTTCATCTCCATCGCCGGTACGCTCATTTTGATGCCTTTTTACCTGGACAATATCCTGGGCTATACACCGGGCGAGGTAGGCCTGCTGCTGGCTGTGGTCCCGGTAGCTCTGGGCATCACGGCGCCCATTGCCGGGTCCCTGTCCGACCGGGTAGGTACACGCCCCATCACTGCGCTCGGGCTGGTGATGCTGGTGATCGGCTACTACCTGATCAGCTCGCTGGGTGCGCATACGACAGTCATCGGCTACATCCTGCGCTTTTTACCCATTGGGATTGGTATGGGCATCTTCCAATCACCCAACAACAGCGCCATCATGGGCTCGGTACCCAAGTCGCGGCTGGGCATCGCCGGCGGCCTGCTGGCCATCACACGCACGCTGGGGCAGACCGTCGGTGTGGCGGTGCTGGGTGCGGTGTGGGCCAGCCGCGTGGCCTTCTATGCCGGCGATGCGCCGCAAGGGGGGACGGCCAGCGCGCCGGTCAGCGCGCAGCTCGCCGGATTGCACGATGCTTTTCTGGCAGTTGTTTTCCTGATCACCTTGGCCCTGTTGTTGAGCGTGTGGGGGCTGGTCAAGGAGCGCTACGGACGACAGGGGATTGCACGGGTTGCCGATTTCTTGCAGCAAGCAGTTCATATGGGTGTAGAACGCCAGTCTGACTGCGAAGGATGTCCCAGCGATGCTTGAAAGCAGCAGCGAGGTATATATAGATATCAGAAACTCGTACCCAATAGAATATAGACCAAGAATACACCCAACCCGAAAAAAGCCAGCAGCAACAGCCCTAAGAGTAGGGTATCGTGTGTCCTCATCAGATCACTGCCGACTTCGTCACGCCGTGCACGCCAGAAACCCCAAGCTATCAGGCTAAGCAGTAGTCCCGCCAG
>JAHELX010000580.1 GCA_024643945.1 Anaerolineales bacterium | reverse complement strand
CGGTGTCTATGCCCAGTACCAGACTACGCTGGCGGCCGCTGTCTGTGTCCAAAGCGTTAACCTCTGGTTGGAAGATTGGAAGGATGGAAGGATGCAAGGATGGAAGATGGAAGGTGAGAGAAAGTATCTATACGCACTATTGCCCAACCTTCCAACCTTCCAACCTTCCAACCTTCCAACCTTCCAATTTCTCGCATGCTTACCCAAACATCTTCATGTCTAGTTCTTCGTCTTTGTGTCGCGCGTCGGCCAACTCACAAATGCGGCGCAATTCTTTATACATCCCCTCGTCCAGGAGAGGCTCTGTTTCTGCCTCCAGGATCTCGATCACCCGGTCGTGGACGCGCTCGCCATAGCGTTTACTCCCAGCCTGGGTCCAGTTCTCCCAGTTCAGGCGATCTAACAGCTTGGGCCGCCAGATTTCGGTCTTGAAGCGGGTGTAGGTGTGATCTTGTTCGAGGTAATGACCGCCCGGGCCGACGGCCTCCATCACGTCCAACGCCATCGTCTCGTCGGAGACGGGAATGCCACGCAGGATGCGTTTTACCATGTCAATGATCTCGTCGGAGGCGACCATCATCTCCATAGAGCTGGTCAAGCCCTGCTCGATGTAACCCACGTCGTGGATCATATTACCACCGACGAGAGCAGCAGTGGCGATGTTGATGGTGGCTTCCATAGCTGCCTGCTCGTCGAAGGCTTTGACATCGGAGCAGCCGGCCGTCTCGTACATAGGTACCCCCAGCCATTTGGTAATGTCGGTATAGGCGGCGCTGAGCAGAGCCATCTCCGGCGAGCCGTAGCAGTAGACCGTGGTTATCATATCCATGTTGGACATCAGGCCGCCAATAATGAGTGATGCCCCCGGTTTGCGCAACTGGCTGAGGACGATGCCAAACAGACTCTCGGTGAGGGCCTGCACTGCCGTCCCGGCCAGGGTGGTGGGTGCCGTAGCGCCGGCCAGCGGGCAGGGCGTATAGACGAAGGGAATATCATTGTCGCAGGCAAAGAGGAGCTTCTGCACTACTTCTTGGGAATGGCTCAAGGGTGACACGGGCTCGATATACAGAGAGAAAGCAGGGCCTTTCTTCCACTCCTCCTTGCCGCCCAGCCGGATGTAGGCCATCTCAAGCTGATCGCGGACACCTTCCAGGTCGACGGCGGTGATATTGATAGGCTTGCTGGTCCCTTCAAGCATGGCCAGGTATTGCCAGCGGTCGTAAGTGCCCACGGCTGTGTCTTGAGTAATGCCCAACGACATGTGAAAGTCCAGGTTAGGCAGCGCCTGAGCCAGGCGGGCAAAGTTCTTGACGTCCTGATAAGTGGCGCGCCGCCGCTTACCCGTGTAAGGGTCTATGGTAAAAGGCGTGTCGGAGCCAGCGCCAAAATAGATCTGGTTCTTGTAGAGCTCCATGCGATACTTGCGGTCGGGGCCGACCACCACCACCTTTCGGGGCAATGTGGCCCGCGCCTTGTCCACCATCCAGGGCGGTATCTTCACCAGGCTGCTGTCTTCGGTGGTGTCTTCGACGATGGCGCCACCGGAGTAGGCGACTTCGACCCCTTCTTTGTCGTATACCCGGACGCCGGTCTCATACAACACGCGTAGAGCCGAGAAGTAGATGGCTTCGATTTCCTCTTCGGTGAGTACCTGAAGGGTGGGTGTGGCGTTTACATGATAATTGGTCTTCCTTACTTGCATGGTCTATTCTCCTTTGGACTTGTCCAATAATATAATACCCGTGCGTTGGGTATAACTTTGCACTTCAATCGGCAAATCAGGTGTAAACTGATTGCAAACGTACCAAGTTGTTTCTGGACAAGTGCTTTGCAAATCGTGGATGGTTAGGAGCCGGAGGGCACCTCATACCCATTCCTGGCACCTTACCATTCCCTGATTAGCGTATGAATTGATCCTGACTGATGATGCCACCCGGTGGAATTACCAGATAGTTGTTGTCGACTTTGTCCAACGCAGCAGCCACCTCGACGAGCCGACGCACGTACTCTTCGGAGCCGAGGATTTCCTCGTAGCGCATGCCCCATTGCTCGCAGAATCGCGCGACCTCCTGTGCCTGGGGGCGGTACTTTTCCAGGTCGGCCTGGCTATGGGCCACCAACACCAGACGTTCGTAATGTTGATATTGTTGGTCCATGATCCACTGGGCATCTTCGGCGCCGTATTTGTCCACGTATTCTTCGTATTCTTTGAGCGGGTGGCTGCCCGATTCCAGCCAACCTTTGCTCAAGTAGTAGGTGCCGGGCACGGCTTCGAACTCTCGCATATAGACATGATTGGAACCAAGCAACAAGGCTATGCAGTCGTTAGTACGCGGTACTAATAGGGTATGCTTGCCAGCCTTTATACCATGCAGTCCGTTGCCGCATAACCCATAGCCCAACACCACCAGGCTCGGCTCTTCGATACTGTCTATGGCATCTTGTAGAGTCCAGGTCATTTTGCTGGGCACGCGATGTAAGCCGTAATCCATAAAGGTGACTTGCCCGGTCAGGTCCTTGGGCAGCAGGCGCTCCAGCATATCTTGCAGCACCTGGCAGGCGATGACAACAACAGGTAACTCTGTCGGTGACGACACATTTCCCTCCGCATTAACTGTCAGTCATTCGCTACTCGCCGCAAGCGATCAGGCTGCGCCGACGAGTCGTTTCGCCAGCTCAGAAGCGGTGGGCGCGTTGGAGCCATAGCCATCGGCACCAATGCGTTCAGCAAACTCGGCATCCACCGGCGCACCCCCGACCATAATCTTGACTTCGTTGCGCAAGCCCGCTTCTTCGATGGCTTTGATGGTGTAGCCCATAGCGCGCATCGTAGTTGTCAGCAGCGCTGACATACCCACGATGTTGGGCTGGTGCTTCTTGATGGCTTCGACGAACTTCTCTGGGGCGACGTTGAAGCCCAGGTCGATGACTTCAAAGCCAGCTCCCTCACACATCATGCCCACCAGGTTCTTGCCGATATCGTGCAGGTCGCCCTTGACGGTTCCTATCACAATCGTGCCCATTAGTTTCGCTCCGCTGGCGACCAAATGGGGCCGTAAGATCCCCAGCCCGGCCTGCATGCCCTTGGCCGACATCAGCACTTCGGGCACAAACATATCGCCGCGTTTGAATCGGGCGCCCACCTCATTCATACCCACAATTAATCCGTTATCCAGGATGTCTTTAGGGCCTAATCCCTCATCCAACCCTTTTTGTACCAGCTTAAGGATTATTTCCTCATTCGCTTCCAGGACAGCGGTTGACAGTCGTTCATATATCGCGCTCATAGTGCTTCTCCCTTTTAAATTTTCTTATTGGGCTTTAGGCATCTTCTTTAACTCGGTCCTCGGCAGCTTCCAGCACTTCCTGGATGACCTTCTCCGTCTCGGGTTTGATGGGAGAGGGTTGATAGCTGGCGAGGATGTCACGCACTCGGGCCACGACCCGGTCACCCATTGTCGTCCGCCCCATCATCTCCCACTCCTCATAGTTACGCCGGTCACATAGGTTGGGATACCAGAATTCAGTCTTATAGTGGCGGTGCGTGTGTTTCTCATACAGGTAGTGGCCGTTGGGACCCACGTTATGGATCACGTCTACGGCCAGCGTATCTTCGTTGACCTCAATGCCCCGGGTAATGCGCCGCGAGTAGCCAATGGCCTCGTCCATCATCGCCAACTGAAAAACGGAACCAGTCATCGCGCTCTCGGTGTAGCCCACGTCGTGGCACAGATCACCAGCGCTTAGAGCGGAGAAGAAGCAAGAAAGAGAGCCTTCAATGGCCGCCTGTTCGTCGAGCGTCTTAGAGTCGGTACAACCACCGGTTTGCCACAAGGGGAGGCCGGCGTAGTGCGCGAGCTCGGTAATGCCGGCCATCATCAGCGACAGTTCGGGCGCGCCGTAGGCCAGGATCATGGAACTCATATCCATCACCGAGAGTACGCCGCCCATAATGAATGGAAGACCGGGCTGAAGCGCCTGGGCAACGACCAGTCCCATCCACGACTCGGCGGCAGCCTGGATGATCATGCCAGCGGCCGTGACCGGCGCAGTTCCGCCTGCGATGGGACAGGGCGTGAAGACCAGGGGTATCCGATGTTTGGCAGCAAAGATGAGCTTGTCCATCGCTTCAAAGGTGCTGACCAGCGGTGACAAGGGTTCGCAGTAGTGGATGTAGTTGGGGCGTTTCTCAAAGGCCTCCTGCCCACCCGATTCAGCGACAGCAATCTTATGGATGTCGGCCGAGTCGTCCCAACTGTAAGACCAGGCTACGATGGGCTTGCTGGTGTTGGGAAACATACCGGCGAATTCATAGGTAGC
>JAHELX010000579.1 GCA_024643945.1 Anaerolineales bacterium | reverse complement strand
GATCTGGGAGAATTCCCTCTGATCGAGCGGCTGGAACGGATCATCGCGGTTGAGCGATCTGACATCATCATAGGTATCGGCGACGATGTGGCCGTCCTGGCCGACACCGACGAGAAGTTCCTCCTGGCCACTGTCGATAGCCAGGTGGAGCGTGTGCACTTCCTGCGCCATGAGATCAGCCCGCACCAACTGGGACGGCGTGCGCTGGCCATCAACCTGAGCGACATCGCCGCTATGGGCGGGCGCCCCCAAGTTGCCCTTGTCTCGCTGGCTCTGCCGAGCGAAACCGAGGTGGACTGGATGGAAGACCTGTACCGCGGTCTGCGCGAAGAAGCCGATCGCTACGGCACGGCTGTCGTCGGAGGCAACATGGCCCGTTCACCGGGCGGCGTCTTCATTGACGTCTGTGTCCTGGGCCACGTGCGCCGCGAACACCTGCTGCTGCGCTCGGGTGCCCGGCCGGGGGACCGGGTGCTGGTCACCGGCCAGTTAGGCCAGGCGGGGGCAGGGCTGAAGTTGTTGCTGGACTCGGACCTCCGCGTAGAGGCTCCTGACCGGGACGTCCTGCTGACTCACCTGCTAACCCCAACCCCTAGAGTAACTGAGGCAGCGGCTATTGCCCATTCGGAGCGGGCGACGGCGATGATCGACGTGAGTGACGGGTTGAGCAGCGACGTGGGCCACATCTGCGAGCGGAGTCAGGTGGGGGTCCGTATCTGGGCCGAGCAGTTACCCATCTCACCGGCGGTGCGGCACGTGGCCGAGTTGACGTCCACCCCACCCTGGCAACTGGCATTGGCTGGCGGGGAAGACTATGAACTCTGCTTCACCGCACCGCCTGACGCGGTGGAGGAATTGATCGCCGCTGTGGCAGAGACCGGCACCCTGGTGACAGCGATCGGCGAAATCCTGCCCGCCGAGCAGGATCGGCGGCTGGTGCTACCCGATGGCCAGGAGGTACTGCTGGAACCCAGTGGTTGGCAACATTTCGGGCATTCATGATATATGGGAACCGTTGTTCTTATCCATAGTCCCAAGGAGGATCACATGACGCTATCAAAGGATTTGTGGCAGGCTAATCAGGACCTGGCCCAGGCTTGCCTGGAGCACCCCTTCGTGCAGGGCATTGCCAAAGGCACTCTACCGCATGAGCGATTCGTCTACTACGTGGGGCAAGATGCCTTCTACCTGGAAGCCTTTGCCCGGGCCTACAGTCTTGCCGGCGTCAAAGCGCCCGACTGGGAGGGCTTCCTGGCTTTCCACACTCTGGCAGGTGGCGCCCTCGAAGAGCGCCATTTGCACGAAGGATATGCCGCCGAATGGGGGATAGATTTGAACAGCGTGGAACCAGGTCCCACCACGCGCCGTTACACAGACTTATTGCTGGCGACGGCATGGGGACATGATGTCGGCGTGACGGCGGTGGCGATGTCGCCCTGTATGCGGCTATATGCGTTCCTGGGACAGGAACTGGCACGTAACGGAATCCCTGATCATGCCTATGCCGAGTGGATTCGCACTTACAGCAGTCCGGATTTGGAGGACCTGGTCCAAGGGTTGGAACGCCTGGCCGATACGTATGCCAGCGATACGCCCCTGGTACGTTCGACCTATCGCTATGCCATGCTCTGCGAACGGGATTTCTTCCAGGCAGCCTGGGAAGCAGATTAGAGATTATCTATGAAACAGGTTATCTCATCAGCCGAAGGAGCATTACATCTGGATTCCTTCCATCAGCTCCTGCTGGTCGCGGCCAGGCCAGTTTGGAACGCTATTCTGAGCCATCCCTTTCTGCTGTCAACGGCCGATGGCTCGATATCTGATCGCGTTTTCAAAACCTGGATGGCGCAGGACTATCTGTTCGTGCGTGAAGAGATCCCCTTTCTGGGAGTCTTGATGTCCAAAGCGCCGCCACACCTGCGTCCGCCCCTGGCTGATGCGGTCATGGCGATCAACCATGAACTGGAGATCTTCCGCGAACAGGCCACGACACGCGGCGTTGCTCTGGATGGGGTTGAAATGTCCCCGACGTGCCATGCCTACGCTCAGTTCTTGATGGCCACGGCTTATGGCCGTTCATTTGAGGCAGGGTTTACAGTTCTGTACGGAGTGGAGAAGGCTTATCTCGACTCGTGGGCCTGGGTGAAAGCCAATCAGCGTGGCCCAAGTCCCTGGCAGGCGTTCATTGACAATTGGACCGCCAATGCTTTCCAGGACTACATTGCCTGGCTGGCAACAACACTGGACGAGCTGGCGACCAGCAAATCGGAAGCAGATCTGGCCAACATGAAGGAACTGTTCTTGCTCACTGCGCGCTATGAGTATCTTTTCTGGGAAATGGCCGCATCCGAGGAAACCTGGCCGGTATAGGGTAACGTATGACAAAAGACGAGCGATGGAGAACGAACGACAAAACTATCGGTCCTTTGTCACTCGTCGTTCGTCCTTCGTCCTGGTCTACATCGGACACATCCGGCTTAGTTCAGTTTAAGCAGGAGGTAAAAACCATGCGAAGTAACACACGACTCGTGGCACAAGCTGTCGTGTTGGTGGCTATCGGTGTTGCATTGGCACCCTTCACCTCGTTTCCGGTGGGTATCGCTAAAGTGAATCCTACCCAGCACTTCGTGAATGTGTTGGGGGCAGTGCTCCTGGGGCCGTGGTGGGCGGTTGCCATTGCGGCCATCATCGGCATCCTCCGCAACGCGATGGGCGTCGGCACACTGCTTGCCTTTCCGGGCGGCATGATCGGTGCCTTTCTGGCTGGCTATGTTTATCGCTTCACCCGCAACGTGTACCTGGGTGCCCTGGGTGAGATCATCGGCACGGGCATTATCGGCGCTGTGGTCAGCGCGTTGCTGGTGGCCCCGGTGTTTATGGGTGAGACGATGGCCATGGGTGCGCTCATCGCCTCGTTCCTGGCCAGCACCGTCGTGGGATCCGTGATCGGCGTGTTGGCGCTAAAGCTCCTGGAGCGGGCGGGTTTCGTTGAGCTTGGCCGGCAATCGTCGAGTGGCTGAGCATATGATTGAAGTCGATCGCATCCACTACCGTTATACCAGCGCCGGACCAGGTTGGGTGCTGGAAGATCTCAGCCTGCACATCGAGCCGGGAGAATACGTGTTGATCTGCGGTGCCAGCGGTTCAGGGAAGTCCACGCTGTGCCGCACCTTCAACGGGCTGATCCCTCACTTTTACGGCGGCGTGCTGGAAGGAAAGGTGTGGGTGGCTGGACTGGACACCAGCACCCACCCGGTGAGCGAACTTTTCTCCCACGTGGCCATGATCTTCCAGAACCCTGAGGCCCAACTCTTCAACAGCACCGTGGAGCGCGAGCTGGCCTTTGGGCTGGAAAGCCTGGCGTTGCCCCGGGAGGAGATCCAGCAGCGGGTGGCGGAAAGCGCCGAGATTGTAGGTATCTCTGGCCTGTTGCCACGCAACCCTCACCAACTCTCCGGAGGTGAGCAGCAATTGGTCGTCATTGCGGCTGCGCTGGCATTGCATCCGCAGGTGATCGTGCTGGACGAGCCCTACGCCAACCTGGACCCGGCCAATGTCCGACAGGTGCGGAAAGCGCTAAAGGAGATCAATCGACGCGGTACGGCGATCGTTCTCACCGAGCATCGGTTGCAGAACGCCATTGACGACATACACCGAATGGTAGTGGTACACCAGGGGCGCATCGTCTTGGACGGGCCACCTCGGCGCGTACTGAGGGAAGAGGTCACCGAGTTTGGGCTAAACCTGCCCCCGGTGGTGCGCGCCGCGTCGCAGCTCGGTTTGTCAAAGGTGCCCCTCAGCGTGGGAGAACTGGTGTCGGCCGTGAACGGGTCAACGCCGCCATTGGATGTGATACCAGCCCGGCCGAGCGCTGCAACGCCCAGCGGCAAACGGGTGCTTCAACTGGAGAACGTTTCTTTTTCCTTCAACCAGACACCGGTTCTGCGGCATGTGAACCTGGAATTGCGAGCTGGCGAGCGCCTGGCAATCGTCGGTGCCAACGGCGCCGGCAAGACGACGCTGGTCAAGCATTTTAACGGGCTGTACCGGCCTGCGCAGGGCCGGGTGATGGTCGTGGGCCAGGACACACGCCGGGCAAAGGTTTCGCAACTGGCCCGCCACGTGGGATTCGCGCTCCAAAACGCCAACAACCAGTTTTTCAAATTTCAAGTGTGGGACGAGATTATAGCCGGGGCCCAGGCGCTGAGACGTTACGACGAAGAGTGGTTGCAGGAGTTGGTAAAGCTGTTCCAGTTGGAACCATTGCTGGCGCGCTCGCCTTACCGCTTGAGCGAGGGTGAAAAGAAGCGGGTTGCCTTTGCATCGG
>JAHELX010000578.1:3199-4328 GCA_024643945.1 Anaerolineales bacterium | reverse complement strand
GCTCGGTGGCACTCTTTGCCATGCTCTTTCTGCTCTTCTTCAAAATCTTCCCGGCAATCTCCATCTGGGAAGTCGAAGAGGGCGAGGCGATTGAGACCGTCCGGCGTAAGGCCGAAGAGTTGGCTGGCCAGGCGACTATTTGACAGGAGTGTGTCTGAAAAATCGTGGGGCAGACTTTCCAGTCTGCCCGGGCATGCTAGCCTATAGGTCCCCTCTCCCCTGTGCAGCCCCATGGGGGGGCTTCGCTCGGGACCGTGGGTGGGGAAAAGTCTGCCCAACTGTGGAGTGGGCCTTTCCCCACCTGAGCCTGCCCCACCCTGCTTGTCAGACAGTTGCTAAGGAGAGAAGGCGTATGGGATACTGGTTGGTAAATACTGCTGGCGTTGGCGCCATCATCGTCTGGACCATAGGCTTGTTTGTGTTCACTGCCTACGTCTACATGTTGCGCTGGATTCAAACAGCTCCCCGTGATCCGGTCCCGGCAGAGACTGCTCCGCAGGATGAAGAGATCACAGCGGCTGGGGCGGGAGGTAAGGAAGTATGAAGTCAGCTCGCATACCCGCACCAGGCACCTTGTTGCTCCTCGTCTCATCGCTGGCGTTGGTGATTCTATTGGCTGCAGTCCCGGCGCTGGCAGACACGCCACCTGGCTCTCCACAGGTCACGCAGGTCGAGCCAGGCAACTATTGCATTGGCTGTCACACTCCCGGCGATGACCGCCTGGCGAACGTGATGGCCTGGACCGGGAGCATTGAGCGTGAGATTGTTAGCGGCTGCGTCGCTGCCAGCCGGGTGCATGAAGAGGTGTATTATACCCAGCGCATGCTCCTGGCTATTGACCGCGCCCGGGCCGACGTGGCCGGCCGGGTCGATGTGAACAAACTGGACGCCCAGGTCGCCGCTGGTCGCCAGACGTACAGCCGCCTGCTGGACACGCCCGTCACCAGCCTCGACGCCGTTTCGTCTGAGGCACAGATCCTCCGCTACCAGCTAGGCAAACGCTACACCTGGCTCAACCAGGCGCGTGTCGCCCTCAAGCAGCAACGCGTGCTGCTCGTCGCCGGGCTGCTGACGCTGGCCTTACTCATTTCGCTGAGCTGGGGTCTGCGCAACACGATTCGTTTCGGCA
>JAHELX010000578.1:0-3099 GCA_024643945.1 Anaerolineales bacterium | reverse complement strand
TGGCTCAACCAGGCGCGTGTCGCCCTCAAGCAGCAACGCGTGCTGCTCGTCGCCGGGCTGCTGACGCTGGCCTTACTCATTTCGCTGAGCTGGGGTCTGCGCAACACGATTCGTTTCGGCACTGTCCGCATCTTCCCACCCCCTCCCCAACCCTCCCCTCCCCTGGCAGGGACAGGCTACAAGGGGGAGGGAGGCAACACGATTCGTCTCAGTGTCAAAGTTGTTCTCTTCGTTGTTCTCGTCTTTGCCCTGTTCTCGTTGCCTATCTTCCGCATCCCGCTGCAGCAAGTGGCAAGTGCCACTGAGGAGGACCAGGCCCGCCAGGCTGCCCTAGACACCGCCTCGCGCGTAGCCAGTACTGCTGACCGGGCGCTGGCCCGTGCCTGGATGCTGGCTCGCGTCGGCGCTGCCTGGGAAGGTCTTAACTCCCAGCAGACCGAAAACGCCCTGGATGCAGCCCTGGCCGCTGCCAATGAGGCCCAAATCAACGACTTTGCCCTATGGGGACAGGCGCAGGCAGTGCGAGAAGGAAGCGTCGGATCGCAGGTCGCCCGGGAGAAAGCGGAGCTTATGGCCAATCGCCTCAATGCCACCAACTCGCGCGCTTGGGCCCTGCGGCTGATCGCTGCCGAGTGGGACGCTGTGGATCGGGCGCGAGCGGAGAAGATCCTGGAGCAGGCCCTGGTCGTAGCCCAAAGCAATACGGGCATCTACCGGGACCTCGACATGCGCTCCATCGCCGTCACCTGGGCTAGCATGGATCCTGCTCGGGGATTGGCTGTTGCCGGCCAGGTGCGCGATCCTGGACTGCGCGCCTGGGGCTTATGGGAGATCGCTGCTATCACCGGCGACGAAGCAGTCTACGACCAGGCAGCCCAGGCGGCGCGTCAGGTGACCGATCCCGTGGCCCGGGCTCGCAGCCTGCGGGAAGTGGCCGTCCATTCGGACCGGCCCGCTCTCTTCCAGGAGGCGCTGACAGCGCTGGACGGGGTCCAGGCTGCGCCGCTGGCCTATGCTCTCAGTGACCTGGCTGCTGCCTCCGGGGACGCGAACATCATCGCCCGGATTGACCCCGCCTATCCCGACGCTCGTGCCGCGGCGCTGTACCGCCTGGGCCACTTTGAAGAAGCGTGGATCGTTGCCGGCAAAATCGCCGACCCGTTTGACCGGGCTCGTGCCCAGGCAGCTATTGCCGGAGCATGGGGCAACGTCGACGCTGCCCGCCAGATCGCCGACCCTACCCTGCGCGATCGGGCCCTGTACGAGGTGGCTGTCGCCGGGAAGGATGTGGCGCTGGCGCAAGGCATTGAGTCGCCTTACTACCGGCTGCGCGCGCTGACCACTCTGGGTCAATATCAGGCCGCGCTGGCTGAAGCTGACAACTTGGGTGATACTTACCCGCTGCGGGCGCTGGCCGTTGCCCTGGCCGAGCATGATGCGGAGGCAGCGCTGGCCCTGGTAGACAAGATGGACCGAGAGGTAGATAAAGCCGAGGCCTTACGCGCCATCGCAGCCGCCACCGGTGATCCAGATACATTCGACCAGGCCGTGGCCATGGCATTGGCTGCCCGCGTGCGCGGCGACGCATTGGCCCCCGTGGAGGCATCGCTGGCGCTGGCTCAAACTTTCCAGGCAATCGACAAATCCAAGGCCGAGGCTGCATTCGCCCAGGCATACGAAATCGCCCAGAATATAATGATCAAGTATTAAGAGCCTATCCCCAAAATGGAGTGCACACTTCGGATTTTTTGGATAGTTACTAATTGAAAAGGAGAGGCGTTCTATGGACGTTGTTTCGGTCACTCGCCTGGTAGCTATTGTAGGCTTAGTACTGGGCGTTCTGGGTATAGCCATCAGGCTGCGTGACATCATGCATCGACCCTTCAAAAAGGATCTTTCCAGGGCACGCGGCTCTGTCTGGCGAGGGACGCTCTATGCTTTTACCCTGGGTATGGCTCCCTGGGAAAAAGAGAGTACCCGCCGGCACTGGGTTGCCTATTTCCGGGGCATCTTCTTTCACGTAGGGGTCTTTATGGCGTTTGGGGTGTTGTTTGCCAGCCCGTGGCTGCACGTCATCCCTTTACCCATCATCTGGTTAGCGCTGTTCGTGACGGCTGTCGGCGCGGTAGCCGGATTTGCCGGTGTCATCATGCGACTGGCCGATGAAAATGAGCGGGTCCTTAGCCTGCCCGATGATTACTTCGCGCTATCCCTGGTCTCGCTGTTCGTGGCCCTCGCCTTCTTGTCGTTGCTCTTGCCTTCGGCGCTACCCGGCTTCTACGTCGTCACCGCCGTGATGGCAGTTTACATCCCGTTCAGCAAAATTCGGCACTGCGTTTACTTCTTCTACTCTAAATTCTTCTTCGGACTTAGCTTTGGCCATCGAGGTGTGATAGGTCAACCGGGGAGCGAATATATCGATTAGGGGGGAACATGGCTGAAGAAAAATTCACCGACGAACGCTTTAAGCTGACTGATGAGAAAGCCCAGTTAGCGCTGGATATATTGCGACAGCGACTCAATCGGCAATTGGAAGCCTCGCTGGAAGTATGTGTGCGCTGCGGCATTTGTGCTGATTCCTGTCACTATTATGTGTCCAATCCCCAGCCAGAGCATATCCCGGCCTACCGCTCCGAGCAATTGCGCAAGGTTTATCGCCGGCTCTTTGACCCGGTGGGCAAAGTGGCCCCGGGATGGGTCGGTGCCGTCGAGCTCGACCAGGACATGGTGGACAGGCTATTGTATGCCGCCTTTGGCACCTGCACTATGTGCGGCCGTTGCGTGCTCAATTGTCCCATGGGGGTGGACACACGCCACATTATCCGCACAGCCCGCGCCATGCTCACCGCTATGGATATGACACCCGAGGGCCTGAAAGCAACCGTGAACGTCCACCTGGAGTCGGGCAACAACATGGGGGTGAGCGAGGAAGATTACGTGGATACCTTGCAGTGGATGGAAGAGGAGCTGCAGGCTGAGGTCGGAGATCCAACCGCCAAGATTCCCATCGACAAGAAGGGTGCTCGCGTGGTGTACACCTTTAACCCGCGCGAGGTGAAGTACTTCCCTTACCTCATCCAGGCTGCTGCCAAGATCTTC
>JAHELX010000577.1 GCA_024643945.1 Anaerolineales bacterium | reverse complement strand
GTGCTTGGTGGATTGATAGGTATTGTGAGTATCATTTCTCGATTGATACGCTGATATTTTGTCACGATTCTGAAGGAGAATTCGTACTATTCGTCCATTCATGATATTAGCAATAGAGAACTGTCCCGTAGAGAAACAGCGGAAAGATAGTGGAGCTTTCAATCATGAAAAAGTTCAGCGTCTCTCTCATTTTGGCCCTCAGCACACTCCTTGTTACCGTTGCACTACTCACTGGCACAAATTCTGAGCCGCAACTCGCTCACGCTGCTGGCCCGCACTACGTTGCCAACACCTGTACAGGTGTCCCACTTCCTTGCTACCCCATCATCCAAGCCGCTATTGATGCTGCAACTGATGGGGATGTCATCAAAGTTGCTGCTGGCACTTACACCAACGTCAATCATGATGGCGGCCAAACTCAACTAGCTTATATTAGCAAAACAGTTACGATTCGGGGTGGCTATGCTATTGATTTTAGTGAGCCACCTGATCCAGATGCCAATCCCACAATTTTGGATGCCAAGGATCAAGGGCGTGGGCTGTACATCACAGGGGAAATCAGCCCGACCATCGAAGGATTACAGATTACAGGTGGAAATGCTTTCAACGGCGGTGGCGTATACATCATCACTGCAACCGCTCACCTAGTCAATAATCGGGTGTATAGCAACACGGCCACATTTCTCGGGGGCGGGTTATATTCAATTGGCGCCTCAACTATCGAGAGAAGCAGCATTACAGGCAATACAGCCGAAAGCGGAGGAGCCGGAGGAGTACTCCTGGCGGGTGGCGGCGGAGCAGCACAAGCTTTGGGCGCCGCTAACTTCAGTGCCAATATGGTTTCCCACAACACAGCTTGCTACGCGGGTGGAGTCGATCTGGTTCTAAGTGCCGCTGTACTCACTGCCAACGTGATCCACAACAATACAGCTAAGACCTGCGGCCCCATTTCCGACAGCGGCATCGGGGGAGGGTTACTCATCGATCAGGAGAGCAACGCCATTTTGATCAACAATTTGATTTTTGACAACCAGGCGGATGCCTCTGGTAGTGGATTGTATATCAGCGGGTCTTCGCCCCGACTGCTGCATAGTACCATCGCCAGTAATTCCGGCGGCGATGGAAGTGGCATCCTTGTCGCGGATCGTTTCGGTATCTTCAGCAGCCTATCCTTGACTAATACCATTCTGGTCAGCCACACAATCGGCATTACCGTTGCGGGCAATAACACGGCTACCCTGGAGAGCACACTCTGGTTTGACAACGTCACAAATTGGGGTGGAGCCGGAACCATCATCACGGGGACGAGGAATTACGCAAGGCCACCCGCTTTCGTTAACCCTGACCAGGGTAACTATCATTTGAGCATGAGGTCAGCAGCAATTGACAAAGGAGTCGACGCCGGGGTAACCATGGATATAGATGGGGACAGCCGGGACTCAGAGCCCGATTTGGGAGTTGATGAGGTAGTATTTTCATCATTTTATCTGCCGCTTATATTGAACAACTAACCACAGCATAGGAGACTGTTTTCGAGCATAGGCAGAAATCTCTCTGCAGATACAGAGTAAGCCACCTTTTGAGGGTATTGGACCTTGTCGACAGAGCAGGCCTGATGGCATAAAAGGGGAGGGGACCGTATGATCACGATCATTTTTCTCTTTCTGCTTCTCCATTTGCAAAGACTCATTCACGAATTGGGACACTTCTTTGTTGCTAAGCGTGCGGGTGTCGCAATCGAGGAATTCGGCATTGGCTATCGCCCGCGTCTCTGTAGACTCTGGCAAGGTCAAGGCAGTATTATGCTCGACAGCCAGGAGTTTCTTATTGATCACGAAGTTGTTGTCCTTCGTGATATAAAAGTAGGATCTCGAGTTCTTGCGAAAACATCTTCTGGCTCTGGCGGCAAGAAGAAGGTTATGGCTCTTGGTTTGGCTCCAGAGGGGATTGCTTTGCCCGATGAGGAAGACAAGCACTCCATCTTCACTGTGGAGGCTCTAACGCGGCCGACTGAATACACTCTAAACTGGTTGCTATTTGGTAGTTTTGTCAAGATGTCAGGTCAGCGGAATGCCGATGTCCCTGCCAGCTTTGCCAGTAAGAGTAAAAGAACTCGCTTTGCTATATTGGCGGTTGGACCACTCCTGAGTCTGATGACAGCCGTCACCTTCTTGATTCCAGCCATTGTCTTTCTTACGCTGGCCAATGTGTCAGGCGTCCCGGAACTGGTCATGGGCATTAATACCAAGGGTGAAGAAGTACCAGTGGCAAAAGCAGTCATTTCCAGTGTGGTACCAGATACACCGGCTGCCAGCGCTGGGTTACAACCCGGTGATGTTGTCATCGGCGCGGATGAGATTGAGCTCAGGTATCAGGGTGATCTGCTCAATTATGTTGAAGAGACCAAAGGGACAGAAATTACCTTGCATTTTGACCGGGGTGAGGAGATTTTGACAACTTCACTTACGCCACGCGTTAATCCGCCTGAAGGCCAGGGAGCTATGGGTGTCACCATCACCTACGATCATGAACAACACCGTGTTTATTATCCGTTGCCGAAGGCTCTTGTCAAGGGCGTCTCAGACACAATCCGAATCCTGGGGCTGATTGTCTACACGCCGATAGGCGTCTTGACTCATACTATCCCGGCCGAAGTTGCCCGGCCTATGAGCCGAGTCGAGGTTAGCCAACAAGCTGGCTCAGCAGTTATTAGCGCCATGTCTGAGAATTGGTGGTCCCCCTTCTTCTCGCTTCTGGCCATCTTCAGCGTAGGTCAGGTTTATCCGATCATACTCTTGACAGTTGTCACGCTACTTCCACTGCCAGGTTGGGATAGCTGGCGAATTCTTTCTCTCATTTTCCTAAGGCAAGGCGCGGTTAGAAATCGTTAGAATTCGATGCGGAGGATTGAAAGCAGTGTGCGACTGTGCTATACTAAAGGCAGATAGCAGATCAGGGATGCTTGGGACAGGTTTACCAGGAGCGTAGCAGGTGTCCAGCCCAACGGAAGCCAGAACCCGCAAGGAGTTGATCGACCCTGCCCTCAAGAAAGCGGGCTGGGACATCAACAACCCCGACCAGGTGGGCATCGAGATCCCGGTGGATGGGTTTGACCCGGGGCGTGGCAGCGGCTTGAGGCCAAATTGAGGCGTCTCCGCCAGGCCGGCGTGCCTTACAAGGTCGAGCTGCCTGCTGGCGTCACCGACTACGCCCTGTATCGGCCCAACGGCGAGATCATGGCCGTGGTGGAGGCCAAGCGGGCCAGCGTTGATCCCCGGCTGGCCTAGGCCCAGACCGAGTTCTACGTGACTGAGCTGGAGAAGGGGCAGAGCTTCCGCCCCTTTGCCTTCATGACGAATGGGCTCGACATCTACTTCTGGGACGTGGGCCGGGCCAACAAGGGCCTGGTATCCGGCTTCTTCTCCCCCGCCGATCTGGACAACCTGCTCTACCTGCGCCAGAACCAAACGCCGCTCAGCCAGGTGCCGATCAACACCCAGATCACCGATCGCGTTTACCAGATGGAGGCCCTACGGCGTGTGGGCGAGGCCTTTGAGGCTGGCCAGCGCAAGGCGCTGGTGGTCATGGCCACCGGCACCGGCAAGACGCGGGTAGCCATGTCGTTGGTCGATATCTTCCTGCGGGCCAACCAGGCGCGGCGCATCCTGTTCGTCGCCGACCGGGACGCGTTGGTGGAGCAAGCCAAAACGGAGGGGTTCCAGGCATTTATCCCCGACGAACCCTGTGCCCGCATCTACACTCACGCTGTGGATAAAACGAACCGCCTGTACGTGGTCACCCTGCAGACGCTGAATAAGTGCTTCGAGCAATTCACGCCTGGCTTCTTTGACCTGATCGTCTTCGACGAGGTGCACCGCTCCATCTTCAACAAATGGAACGAGGTGCTTCACTATTTCGACGCCCGCATGATGGGGCTGACTGCCACGCCGGCTGACTTCATCGACCGCAACACCTTCCTCGAATTCGATTGTCACGACGAGACGCCTACCTTCCGGTACGAGTACGAAGACGCCATCCGCGACGGCTACCTGGTAGACTACAGCCTGTATGCAGCGCGCACCAAGTTCCAGCGCCAGGGCATCCGGGGCGTGGACCTGAGCGAGGAGGAGCGCAATGTCCTGATCGAACATGGGATTGACCCGGATGAGATCGACTATTCCGGCACCGACCTGGAGCATCGGGTCAGCAACCGGGACACCTTGCGCAGGCAGTGGGAAGAGATCATGGAAGTGTGCTACAAGGACGCCTCGGGGCAACTCCCCGGCAAGACAATCGTGTTTGCCATGACCCAGGAGCATGCGCTGCGCCTGGCGGAT
>JAHELX010000576.1 GCA_024643945.1 Anaerolineales bacterium | reverse complement strand
CAGCGGTGGACGCTCGATGGAGAAACTGATTACCGATGGTTACATCGTCGGTATGCTCGACATCACCACCCACGAGATAGGAGACCTCCTGCTGGGCGGCGTCCTCAGCGCCGGCCCTGATCGCCTGACCGCCGCCGGGCAAAAGGGTATACCCCAGGTTGTGTCCCCTGGTGGTCTGGATATGATCAACTTCGGTCCTGCCGATACGGTGCCCAAACACTTCAGGGATGATCCCAGCCGGGTCATCCACGTCCACAACCCGACAGTAACGCTGGTCAACACCACCCCGGACGAAGGATATCAAATTGGCAAGCACATCGCCGAGAAGCTCAACCAGGCAATCGGCCCGACGGCGATATGCATGCCACTGCGCGGCTGGGGTGCCTACGACATCGCCGGCCGCAACCCGGACCTGGGTTGGGCCGAGGATTCCCCGGGCCCCATGTGGATACCCGACCCGGATAACCCTGAGTGGTCGCTACGCGGCACCCGCTTCATCCAGGCCTTGCGCGAGACGATTGATCGCGACAAGCCCAACCTTGACGTATTGCTGGTAGACCGGCATATGAACGAGCCGGAATTTGCCGACCTGGTGGCCGAACTGCTGGACGAGATGCTGTCTGGCACCTGGGAAAAGGGGAGTCATCACGATCTGCCTGAGATCGTGGAGTTTTAATAAATTTTGGAACGCAGCCAAGTACAACGGCTGCGTTCTGTGGGCAACACAAGGAGGTACAAAATGGCAAAGAGGTACACACGCGACGAAGTGGTCGCCCGCCTCAAGGCAACCCTGAAGCAAGGAAAGCCGATCATCATTGGCGGGGCTGGGGATGGCTTTACCGCCAAGCTAGAGGAAAAAGGCGGTTTGGACATCATCGGCATCTACAACTCTGGGCGGTTCAGGCACTTTGGCGCCGGTTCCCTATCGGGTTTGATGCCGGTGGGTCGTAACCAGGATATGGTCATGGATTATGCCGCCGAGGTCCTCTCAATGGTGAAGGAGACACCGATCATCGCCGGTTTCTGCGCCCAGGATTCCAGGACGCTCTGGGAGCACTGGTTCAACACCCTCGGAGCGATGGGTGTCTCCGGGTTTATGAACTTCCCTACCGTCGGGTTGATCGACGCAGACTCCCACTACCGGAGAAACCTGGAGGAGTCGGGCCTTGGCTTCGACAAGGAGGCAGCGGTGCTCAAGATCGCCCACGACCTGGGCTACTTCACCATCGGCTATTGCTTCATCCCGGAAGAGGCGAAGATGGTAGCCCAGGCTGGGATGGACATCCTGGCTTGCCACGTTGGATTGACGGCTGGCGGGCTGATTGGTGCGGAAACGGTTATGACTCTGGAGGAGAGCGTCAGGGTGACCAATGAACTGATTGCCGCCGCCAAGCAGGTCCGGCCCGAGTTAGACTTCCTGGCCATTACCCATGGCGGCCCGATGGAGGATCCCAAGAGCACAGCTTATGTGATGGAACGCACCGAGGCGGTAGGCTACCTGGGGGCTTCGAGCATCGAGCGTACTCCTGTGGAGCCGGCGGTCGTCAAGGTATGTCAGGACTTCAAGAACATGCCGGTTAATATCCCTGAGTGGCTGAAGCTGTAACATTTCACCAGGATTATGAAGTGAGGCATCCTCAGAGGCCACACGCTGTAACCCCTCTCGCATCTGAGGAACTGTCTGAAAAGTCGTAGGGTGGGGAAAAGGCTGTCCCCGTCCTACTTTTCAGACAGGCTCTGAGGATGCCCACTCTTTCACTTTCCGTCGCGCTCTCCCCAGACTCTCTGTCGCGAATCTGGCGACCAGCAGCTTCTTTTCGGGTCCTGGATTGGGCTTCGTCTGCACTTGTAGTGCATCTGAGACGAACACACTGTTCAAGAAGGGAAGTCTTATGGCTAAAAGATATACCAGGGCAGAGGTTCTAGAACGCCTGCGCAATCAGCTTGCAGCGGGGAAGCCGTTGCTCATGTTTGGCGCCGGGATTGGCCTGACCGCCAGATGTGCCGAACTGGGCGGCGCTGACCTGATCGCCGTTTACTCAACCGCCATTTACCGTATGATGGGGCAGTCCTCCCTGTTGGCCTTCCTGCCCTACTCCAACGCTAATGAACACGTGGCCAGGATGGCCGCCGAGATTATACCGGCCGTCAAAGAGACTCCCTGTATTGTAGGTATCGGGGCTCACGATCCCAGCCTCAACCAGGAAAAGCTCATGGACGACATGCTGGCTTTAGGCTTTTCCGGCGTCACCAACGAGCCCTTTGCCGGTATCTACGGGCCGGCGTTTGCAGCTCAACTCGAATCGGCAGGGCTTGGCTTTTCCAGGGAAGCGGAGATGATGGCGCTGGCCCATAGCAAGGACATATTCACCGTAGCCTGGGCATTCAACCCCGATGAGGCGCGCAAAATGGCACAGGCTGGCGCCGACGTGATCGGCGCCCTCGTCGGTGTCACGGTGGGAGGGTTGACTGGTGCTAAGAAGTCACTGAGTCTGGAGGAGGCCACCGATGCAGTCCAGGCTATGTGCCTGGCGGCCAAAGAGGTCAATCCAGACATCATAGTTCTTACCCACGGCGGCCCCTTCAAGGACCCCGAGACGGCCGAATATTCCATCTTGCATTCTGATGCAGTGGGATATGCCGCCGGATCCAGCGGGGAACGATTGCCCACAGAACAGGCAGTGATTGCGACTACTAAACTTTATAAAGAGATGAAGCTGAACCAATAATGAGGGCTCTGGCTAAGATTGCCGAAGGCGAAGGAAATCTGGCATTAGTGGATGTGCCGCAACCGAAGCCTGGACCAGGGCAAGTGAAAATCAAGATCGAGGCCGGAGGAATCTGTGGGACCGATATAGGCATCTACAGCGGCAAATGGTCGGTAAAGATCCCGCGCATCCTGGGCCACGAGCTATCGGGCGTTATCGTCGGGGTTGGCGAGGGGGTTAGCGACCTCTCAGTCGGCGACCGGGTGACGACCGAGACGGACGCATTCGTGTGTGGCACCTGCAGCTACTGTCGCAGCGGCAATGAGCATATGTGCCCGCAGCGCAAGGCGATCGGCACCTCGGCCGATGGTGGCTTTGCAGATTACCTGGCCATCCGCGCAGCAGGGGTCCATCGCCTCCCGGACGAAGTCTCCTTTGCTGCTGGTGCGCTGAGCGAGCCGCTGGCGGTGGCAGTTCACGCTGTCCACGAGCGAGGACAGGTGCAACCAGGGGAGTGGGTAGTGATTATTGGCCCTGGCACTATCGGCCTGTTGGCTGCGCAGGTAGCCCTCGCCTGCGGCGGACGGGTGGTGGTGACTGGCCTGTCTCGTCACTCGGAACGTTTCCGTCTGGCGCGGAGTCTGGGGATTGAACACACCATTGCCCTGGATGAGCCAGCGGGTGTGAACTGGATCAAAGAACTGGATGAGGGGCTGGGCCCCCACAAGGTCATCGAGTGCAGCGGCGCGCCGCTGGCGGCCCGGCAAGGGTTGCAGCTTGTGCGTAGAAGGGGCTGGTTAGTGTTGGTTGGCTTCTTCTACCAGGATGTCGAACTGGACCTGGACTTCTTGATCAACAAAGAAGTGTTGCTCCTGGCCTCGCGAGGCAAGCGACACAGTTGTTGGCCTATCGCTCTGGATCTGCTGGCCAGAGGCCAGGTGAACACCGAGGTGCTGATCACCCATCGCTATCCCCTGACCGAGTGGGAGGCAGCTTTCGTAAAGGCCCAGGAGAGGGGCGTCAAAGTGCTACTTAACATCGGCCGGGAGACAACCTAGTACATCCTTGTGCAAATTCCCTACCGGTTCGAGGCGTAACCTCGGTCAGTCTCGACCGGTCCCCGCTTTTACTGGGTATTGCAGAAATCTTTGTCTCGAAGCAAAGCGCCGTGACTCCTGCCACGGCGCTTCGTTTGTCGGTTCAACTCGCCCTTGTAATCAACCCCGCTGCTCATCCGCCGTTTCGCCTACCCCAACAGATGTGGCTTTGAGTTTGCGCGACCACATATCAAAACGCATTACTTTGTCTCTTCCTCCTTCGCACTGGCGCCCACCCCGGGCAGGTTTTTGAGCGTTTCCATCAGGTCAACCCCGGTCAGGGCCTCGATGGTCGCCGGGACCTGGGCGACGATGTTGGTCACGTCCTGCGTCAGCTTGCTGGCACCGGCGCTATCGCCCCCCGAGTTGATGATGACGATCCGCTCGGTCCTGGAGAGGGGCTCGGCGATGGCGGCCGCCACCTGGGGCAGAGCCTCGATGATTTGCTGGATGATGGCCGCCTGATTGTACATTTGCCAGGCAAGGGCTTTCTTTTCCATCGCTTCGGCCTCGGAAAAGCCTTGCTGGCGGATGACC
>JAHELX010000575.1 GCA_024643945.1 Anaerolineales bacterium | reverse complement strand
AAGCAAAAAGGACGACTGTGGGTAAAACGCCGGTTGCTGGCTTTGCCGATAGCCATTATGGCGCTCATCCTCATCGCCCTGTCGCTGGTAGGCTCTACGGCCTGGAGGTTACTCAACCGCCTGGACTTCCTGAACGGAATTAGCTGGGTTACTCAGATTATCTCGCTGGTCATCATCCTCGCGCTCAACACGTTGTTCTTCGGCCTGGCCTATTGGAGTCTGCCCTCGGCCCAGGTGAGGTGGCGTGAGGTGCTTCCCGGCTCAATTTTGGCTGCGATTTTGTGGGAAGGCGCTAAATTCGCCTTCACCCTGTACCTGTCGAATCTGCGACTGTTCAATGTAGTCTACGGATCAGTGGCCACCATCGCCGCCTTTCTGATATGGGCCTATCTTAGCGGCTGCATCGTCCTCTTTTGCGGGGAACTAAACGCCGAATACGGGCGTCATCAGCACGTGGACAGGCTTTTGAAGGAACCAGGCTCGCGTCGAGGTATGAGACCCTAAGGGTTTTTGAACCCTTAGGGTCTACGGCCGCATCTTTTGGTGCTGCGCATGAAAATTGCCGTCTCTCAGCTTCGGGCCGAGGAGACCCCTCAACATCTCAACCGGGTCCTGGAGACGATCGGCGATGCCGCCGACGAAGCGGACCTGATCTGTTTTCCCGAGTATTTCCTGGGTAAGCTGCCGCCGGAACCGATGCCCAACCCTGCCCTGGTTGCCATCCAAGAGGTGGCCCGGCTGGCTAACATCAACGTAGTGTGTGGCATCACCCGCGACCTGCGGCAGGGTGATGGAAGCTACCTGACCAGCATCGTCATCAACCGGGCGGGGCATGTCATCGCCAACATCGACAAGACCAGCCTCTACCCGGCCGAACAACTTTGGTACCGGGCCGGGCGCGGCCAGTTGTGGGTAGAATTGGAAGGGGGGATCGGCGTAGGGGTATTAGCCGGCTTCGATCTGTTGCGCGCTGACCTGGTGGGGGCTGTAGTGCAAGAAGGGGCGCAACTTCTCATCGCGCAATTCGCCGCGGATAGCCCGGACTACCTGGAGACTCTCCGGGCGGTGATTACCACTCGTGCCCTGGAACACCTGGTGCCGGTGGTGGCGGTGGGCCAATTAGGAGACTTCTTCGGCCAAAAATACATTGGCGGCAGCATGGTGGTGCAGCCGACGCTGACAGCCGGGGACATGCCCGGCCCGGTCGAGCACATCCTGACCATGGGAGACGAAGAAGATATGTGGATTGTGGACCTGGACCTGGACGCCTTCCACGAGATGCGGCAACGATTCAGCTACTATGGGCCGCCTCGTATTCCTCGGCGGTGATGAAGTCGCCGCGCATGATTTCGCGCCCGGCCAACTGGCGATTCTCGTCGAAGGTCAACGTCACCTCAATACGCTCGAAGCAGAGCTGATCGCCGACCAGCGTTTTTCTGACCACAAAGCCTCCCTCATCCTGAGGGCTCAGGTCGTGGCTCAGGTCAATGCGGGTTTTGATCGCCTCGCCGCAGCGACGGCAGCGCACGTAGACCCAATAGCCGGCCTCGTCCCGCTCTTCACCCCCACCCAACAGTGATTTCATTGAGTCCAGAAAGCCCATCCTCACACCTCCTCACAGGCTCAAATAAGGCAAATCACTCAGCTACCCTTGCGAAGGTTTGCAACCTTCGCAAGGGTTATCTGGCCTGAGTAGTTACAAATAAGGCACGACGAAAGCAAACAGGCTATAAACTGACAGTATTGCCAGTCCGGCCATTGGGGTGGCCGGTACCCAGCCGTCGACACGCATCGGCAGCCAGCGACGCATCCCCAGCACAATGGTCGAGCCGCCGGCGATGAGCAGGCCCCACTTATCCAGGCCTCCCCCCAGTGCACTGCCAACCCCAACCGCCACTGCGGTCCCAGCGCACAAGCCCATCCCTACCCATACCCACCGCCTGGACAGGATCTCGCGCAGCCCCAGCGTGGCCAACAAGCCGATAGGCACTAACGCCGGAAAGAGATAGCGCCCCTGGAATTGCACCAGCGAGAGATTGTAGTACAGGTACATGAGGATGGTGAAGATCAGCCAGAGGCCGGCCAGAAGTGCAGGTGTGGAAGGGTGGAAGGCTGGAAGGTTGGAAGGCTGGAAGGCTGGAAGGCTGGAAGGCTGGAAGGCTGGAAGGTCGGAGGGATTGCTCCCCGTATTCCTGCCGCCCAATCTTCCAATCTTCCAATCTTCCAATCTTCCAATCTTCCAATCTTCCAATCTTCCAACCTTCCGACCTTCCAATCTTCCAATCTTCCTTCCCCTCCAGAGGACCAGTACCCAACCCACTACCACCAGGGCCGAAAGCAATCCCAACGCCAGGTACAGCCAGCGGTGCATAGGCACCGCCATCCAGCCGAACTGTCCCCAAAAGCTGTGAAACGAGTCGGTGAGGAAGTTTTTCAGATACGTGGCCCAGCCGACGTCGGCCAGATAGTCGGGGGTGCGAAGCTGGCCGACGACGACGGCAGCGTGAATGCGTGTGCCGAGCAGATCGGGCCAGCCGTAAACGGCGACATTGCGGACGTACCAGGGAAGCGCCAAAACCAGCGCCGGTCCGAAGAGGGCCAATGCTTGCCAGGCCAGCCTCGCCGGACGACGCTCAGACAGCAGCAGAGCGATCAACGCCAATGGAAGCGCCACGTAGACCGTGGCCTTGGTCACCAATCCTAACCCGAGCAACAGGCCGGTAACGATCAGAAAGGAGAATCGGGACGACGCGCGTCCTCCCTTGCCAGGCGATTCTCGCGCCCACTGTATCAGGCGCAGCATCACCACCGCCAGTAACAACTCGGCCAAAGCGTCGTTGTTGACCGAGGCCATCATCGTCAGGTGCATCGGAACGAAGGCGACGAAGGCAACTGTTCCCAGGGCCAGCGCCGTATCGCCAGGCCGAACCGCCAGGACGATGGCATAAGCTGTCACCAGGACCCCTGCCCCTAACGCCAGCGACAACAATCGCAAGGGCAACAGAGCGCCATCAAACAGGCGATAGATGGGCGTCGCCAACACGTAATACAAAGGGGGCTGCCAGAATTCGTAGCGGATAGGCTCCACCGACATGTCTGGCGGGAATTTAGCCGACTTGATTTGCTCCAGGTAGGCGTGAGGATAGTCGCCATAGTGCAGCACCGGAAAGCGGCCGTTTTCGGCGAGGTAGCGCACGTAATTGTAATGTGCCGGTTCATCGGGAGCCTGCCAGGCCGGGGTATACAGGGCGTAGAGCCCGCCGACGAATAGATAGGCGCAGATAATGAAGACAAGAATGTAGGAGAGATGATCAGGCCAGCGCATCGGCGTAAGCAAAGAGGGCCGGCGTGCCACCGGTATGCCAGAAGAGCACGGTCTCGTCTGGACTGATGACGCCGCGCCGTATCATATCTATCAAGCCACCCATGGCACGCCCGGTGTAAACCGGATCGAGCAACAGCCCCTCCAAACGGGCAGCCAGCCGTATTGCCTCACGTTCCAACTCGCCGACTACACCGTAGCCGCCACCGAGATAATCGTAGTTGACGATGAAATCATCGGGGGTGAAGTCAGCATCCAGGCCGACGTGGGTGGCGGTGGCGTTGGCCAGCCCGGCCAGGTGAACGGGGTATGGCTCGTCGCCGGCTTCCCCTTTGTCGATACTGACGCCGAGGATCTGCCCGCCAAAGCCGGTTGCCCGGGCGCCGACCACCAGCCCGGCCTGAGTCCCCCCGGAACTGGAGGCAATGAGGATACGGTCCAGCGTTAGCTGTTGGGCGGCCAATTGCTGGCTCAATTCCTGCATGGCGGCCACGTAGCCGGTCGCGCCGACGGCATTGGAGCCGCCGTAGGGGATGAGGTATGGCTGGCGGCCGGCTGCCCGCAACTGGTCGGCAATCTCCCCCATACGCTCGCCACGCCGGTGGGGGCCAGTCCAGTGGATTTGGGCGCCCAGCAGTTGATCCAATAGCAAGTTGCCGCCAGGCATTGGGGGTGGTTCGCCGCCCAGCACCAAAGCGCAAGCTAATCCCACCCGGGCGGCGGCGGCGGCCGTCTGCCGGCAGTGGTTGCTCTGGGCGGCACCGGCAGTGATGACCACATCAGCACCCTGGGCCAGTGCGTCGGCGATGAGAAACTCCATCTTGCGGGTTTTATTGCCGCCCGTCGCCAGGCCGGTCTGGTCGTCCCGTTTCACCAGCAGGCGCGGACCGCCCAATTCGCGACTGAGGCGGGGCAATTCGTCAATAGGCGTCGGTAGATGGGCTAACGAAATGCGGGGGAGTTGTTTCATGTCCATTGTTCGTTGCTCGCTTGGGGTCAGGGGGTCAGGGGATCAGGGAATCA
>JAHELX010000574.1 GCA_024643945.1 Anaerolineales bacterium | reverse complement strand
TGCTCGTAACCCTCTCTTTGCTGCTGGCGTTTATGCCGGTAGCCCTGGTCAGCGCTCAGGAAGCGGTCCCCTGCGACGAGGACTACCTGGTCCAGGCCGATGACTGGCTGAGCAAGCTGGCCGACAAGTACTATGGTGATGTTCTCGCCTACTGGGCCATCTTCGACGCCACCAATAACGCCGGGGGCGACTACACCACGATCGATAACCCCGACCTGATTGAGATCGGCTGGAAGCTGTGCATCCCCAGTGCGGCCGACGCCGAGAAACTCCTGGAGGCGCGGGGTCAAACCATGGCCGAAGCTCCGCCGGCCATGGCTGGTGGCTACACCATCGCCCTGATCGCCAAGCACACTGGTAACCCGTACTTCGACAAGGTGAATGAAGGCGCGGTCGAAGCCTCCAACGAACTGGGCGACACCCTCATCTTCCAGGCACCGGCGACTTCTGATGTTGCCGGCCAGATCGAGCTGGCTGAGGCGTTGATTGCCCAGAAGGTGGACGTGATCGGCTTCTCGGCCAACGATCCGGATGCCCTGGTGCCTGTGGGCAAAAAGGCTATGGACGCCGGCATCAAGGTTATGTCCTGGGACTCGGCCGTAGCGACTGAAGGGCGCATGATTCACGAAAATCAGGCTGACCCTGAGTTGGTAGGCCGCGTCGAAGTGCAAATGCTGGGTGAGATGATCGGCTACGAAGGCCAGATCGCTATTCTCAGCGCTGGCGCCACCATGACCAACCAGAACACCTGGATCGAGTGGATGAAAGAGGAATTGAAGGACCCGAAGTACGCCAACATGGAGCTGGTTGGTGTCGTCTACGGCGATGACGACCGCCAGAAGAGCTACAACGAGGCCCAGGGTCTCTTCAAGTCCTATCCCGATCTCAAGGGCATCATCTCTCCGACCACCGTCGGCATCGCTGCCACCGGCAAGGCTCTCACCGACGCCGGTCTGTGCGGCCAGGTCGCCCTGACCGGTCTGGGCCTGCCCAGCGAGATGGCCGAGTACATCAAGAGCGGCTGCTGCGAAGCGATGGCCCTCTGGAACCCCATTGACCAGGGCTACCTCACCACCTACATCGCTCACTACCTGGCCGATGGCACCCTCACCCCGGCAGTAGGCGAGAGCTTCAGCGCCGGCCGGATGGGCGAGTTTAGTGTCGTTGAGGTTGCTCCTGGCGATCTCCAGGTCTACCAGGGACCGCCCTTCCAGTTCAATGCTGACAACATCGATCAGTGGGCCAGCGTCTACTAAATCTCGCATAACTCAGGATGGGAGAAGGCTCTTTGCCTTCTCCCATCCATTTCCTGAGGGAATTTTGGGATAAGCTTTCGGAGTGAAAGCCCAAGGGTAAAGATCATGCGTCTCAACAGCAGAGTAGCCATCGTCACGGGTGCTGCACGCGGGATTGGCCGGGCTATCGCCTTGCGATTTGGGCAGGAGGGAGCCCGGGTGGCCGTCGTAGACCTGCGTGAAGATCAAGGCCGTGAGACCGCCCATCTCATCGAATCCGGCGGGGGCCAGGCGATGTTCCTTCGCACTGACGTGTCTGACCAGGGCCAGGTGCAGGCCATGGTGGATGGGGTAGTGAAACAGTGGGGTAGCATCGACATCCTGGTCAACGACGCCGGAATTTGCCCTTTTAAGGACTTCCTGGAGATGAGCGAGAACCTGTGGGATCAGGTACTTGACGTGAACTTGAAAGGCTACTTCCTTTGCTCCCAGGCGGTGGCCAGAGTGATGGTCGAGCAGGGAGTGAAAGGGCGTATCATCGCTGTCAGTTCTATCTCATCGGAGTTTGGTGGCAGTACGCAGGCTCACTACTGCGCTTCAAAGGCGGGCATCAACCTGCTCGTGAAATCTATGGCCATTTCGCTGGGACCGTATGGCATCACCTGCAATGCCGTTTTGCCTGGCACCGTCGAGACTGGCATCAACCGTGAGGCCCTGGCCGATCCGGCGGTGCGCGACTACTGGTCAAAGCGGGCTCCGTTAGGCCGCCTGGGCCAGCCTGGGGATATCGCCGGCCCAGTTCTCTTCTTCGCCAGCGATGACTCAGATTGGTGTACGGGTTCGATGCTGGTCGTAGACGGCGGCACGTCCGTTAATTTGCAATAAATGACGAAAGACCAAAGACGAAGCCCCGCGCAGGCGGGACGAAGGACGAATAAGCCTTGCGCACTGGTAACTTTCGTCCCTCGTCCTTGGTCTTTCGTCTTTCGCGCTTTGTCGGTTGTGAGTATTTGATGCAAGAAAAACCACTCCAGGGGAAAGTTGCTATCGTGACGGGTGCCGGCCGTGGCATAGGGCGTAGTATTGCGCTGAGCCTGGCCGGCAACGGGGCACGCGTCTCTTTGGCAGCCAGAACCGAGGCTGAATTGGATGCGGTTCAGGCGGAGATTGACGCCTTTGGGGGGCAGGCAGCCAGCTTCCCCTCCGACATCAGCCGCGAGTCAGAAGTGATTTCTCTGGTTCGCAACACCGTCGAGCGGTTTGGTCGGTTAGATATGCTGATCAATAACGCCGGCATTGGCGTATTTGGGCCGTTGGTGGAGACCACCACTGAGCAATGGGACCAGTTATTGGCGGTCAATGCGCGTGGCCCGTTTTTGTTGTGCCGGGAAGCCATTCCCTATCTCAGGCAGCAAGGACAGACCTTTATCATCAATATTACCTCCGTTGTTGGTGTCAAAGGGTACGTCAACCAGGCGGCTTACAGTGCTTCGAAGCATGCTGTGATGGGTATGACCAAGGCCCTGGCCAAGGAAGTCCAGGGTGATGGTATTCGCGTGCATGCCATCGGCCCGGGTGGGGTGGATACCCAACTGATCGACCAGGCGCGCCCCGACCTCGATCAGTCGGTGCTGATACAACCCGGAGAGATCGCCGACATTGTCCTGTTTCTGGTGACACGGCAAGGCAATGCCGTGATTGATGAGATCCGTGTCCGGCGAGCAACCTCTACGCCGTGGGCATAATCGTATGGAAGGTTGGAAGGTTGGAAGAAAGGAGATTACCCTATGGCGACGTACAGTATCAAGGCCATTAAGTATTGCGAACAGAGCGTGCCCGGCCCCCAGATGTTCTTCATGTCGCGCTGGGACGAATGGATGGTGGCGGACTTCTTCTTCTTTATCCTGCGCCGGGACGACGGCAAAGTGATGCTCATTGACACGGGCTTACGCGACGTGGACGAGATTCAACCGCACGTCATTGCCGGCGTGGGGCACAAGGGGCGCTTCCGTATGGACATGGAAACGCAGAACGTCCCATTGCTGTTGCGGAAAGAGGGTATCGACCCAGCCGACGTAGACTATGTTTTCATCTCTCACCTGCACTACGACCATTGCTCAAATGCCAAACTGTTCCCCAATGCCAGGTTTGTCGTCTCGCGTACTGGCTGGCATCTCACCCTCGACCCGCCGGTACCCGCCATGGTGCCTGATATTCTCTTCCCGCGTGATATCCTGGCCTACTTCGCCAATGAAGCCCGTGATCGGCTGATCCTGGTGGATGACGAAGCGCCGGAGATCATCCCGGGTATTGGGGCCTTTTACATCGGCGGGCACACGATGTGCTCCCAGGCGTTCACTGTCCAGACCCAAAAGGGCCTGGCCGTCTTTCCCAGTGACACTGTATTTTATTACGAGAACCTGGAGAAAAATCATCCTGTCGGCCTGGCAGTTGATATCGAAGAGTGCTACCAGGCGATGGACCGCGTGCGTAAGGTGGCGGATATTGTAATCCCTCCCCATGACCCGGTTTTGCTCCAGCGATTCCCAGATGGTGTCGTCGTCGGCGATTGAGATCCTATTCAAGCGAGTTTTCAGGCAAATTCGGAGAAGGATATGGCTAAACTAGAGACAGCTCACATCAATAACTGCACCGTCTATCACCTGCCTGGTCGGGATTGGTTTTATCTCCTGGGGCCTCAAAATAGCCAGGCTAAAAATTTGGCTTTTGGTCTGGCCGAGTTTCCCAGCGGCACCCTGGCGGCGGCCCACACCCATCAGGTCGAGGAGGAGATTATCTACATTCTCTCGGGTGAAGGGGCCATCATCTCCGAGGGAAGGGAGACCCGGCTAGAGCCGGGTGTGGCTGTCTTCATCCCCCCGGGTCTCTCACATCAGATCAGAGTAGATGGAGAGGAGCCACTCAATTTAGTGACGCTCTTCTCGCCGCCGGTGACTCCCGGTGCGTATGACCCGGACAAAGAAAAATCAGACAAGGACCAGAAGAACGACTCATGACACCCGACTCTACCCTAATCGCGAAACTGGCAACCACCGCCAACCTGCTGCGCCGTCACGTCATTAAAATGACTCATGCAGCCGGCTCCGGGCATCC
>JAHELX010000573.1 GCA_024643945.1 Anaerolineales bacterium | reverse complement strand
GATAAAAGGCGAGCCACCGAAGCCGTTCACGTCCGGGGCAAAACAAACCAGCCTGGGATTGGCCTGGCACACCTGAGCTAGTAAGTCCTCCCAAATGGCGTGACTGCCATCCCAGCCATGCAAAAAAATGACGTATCCGTGGGCTCTGGATAGGAGGTGAGGTACGGGCTGCGCGCGCCCGGTGGGCTGCGAGTGGTAATACACCCGCCAGGTAAAGTCGGCCAGGCCCGTCGCCTCCTGGAAACGTGGCAGCAACCGAGACGAGATTCGACCTTTTCTCGCCGCGTGCGTCAGGCTGTGTAACTGGCTCACCACCCAAGGTGGCGATTCCTGGCGTGTGGTCAGTGGATCTTTTAACCAATCCCAGCGTGTGCGTCGTGTTCGACGGCTCATGGGTTTGCCCCCGCTGTTGATCAGCGTGCCTGGCATCCATAGAGCGATACCATCTCAGGAGGTAGGCGATCAATCTTACCAGGCATGATAGCCTGTTGCCTACGTGCGGGCAAGTCGGCCAGGGCAGAGGAGAGGAAACTCGATCAGGCAGTGATCACTCGAATATTGCGGCCAAGGGACCCTCTGGCTCATAGCCATAAGCTACAGCCAGCAGTTCAACCGGATGGATAGCGGGCATGCCCGTCGCGTGCGTGATCTGCCAGCGGCAGGTTTCGCTATCGCAAATTACCACCGGTCCACCAATCTCACGTACGAAACTGAAAAGCGGATCGCCAACCTGCATCGCTATGGAATACTTCTCGCGCTTGTAACCATACGTACCCGCAATGCCGCAACAATCGGCTTCACTTTCCACGATTTGCAGCTCCGGCACCAGATCCAGCACCTCCACAGACGGATGTCCCAGGCGATGAGCCCGATACTGGCACGGCGCGTGGTACGCCAGAGTCAATGGCAGGGGCCCAAAGTCAGTCCGCAATGTGCCCTCATCCAGCAGACCAAGCAGAAACTCGCTGATGTCGTATGTCTGCGTCGCTACCAGCCGGGTGTCTTCATCGTGCATATCGAGCAATTCGGGAGCCTCTTCCTTCAGCGTCAGGGTGCAACTGGTCGAAGTGCCAACAATGGCGTACCCCTCTCGGGCATATTCAACCAGGTGGCGCACGTTGTTGGTATGATAGGCACGGGCTGCGTCAAATTCCCCATTAGAGAGCAAAGGGAGTCCACAGCAATTTTGCGCTGGTACCACGACCTCAAAGCCATTGGCCTCCAGGACACGGACTGCTGCGCGACCGACCCGCGGCTCATAGTACTCCGTCGAGCAGCCGTGGAAATAGACGACTTTGCGGGTTGCCTGGGTTGGACGCGGATGCTGACGGAACCACCTGGTAAAGCGCTCATTGGCAAAACGGGGCAGCGGCGCCTCGTGCGCGATGTCGAGCGCTGCTTCGGCAAACCAGCGGCTGAGCGGGCTCGACAGTGCCAGGTTGGCCAGGGGGCGATGGGTTGACCGACTTTGCCCAGCAACTCTGAACGGGCAATCAGGTTGTTGCGTAACCGCAATCGCCACGAGACCTGGCCCTGCTCGACCATCGTAGCCCGGGCGCGGGCGTTGATCTCAGCGATCTTGACCCCTGTGGGACAGGCCATATTACACACACGACATCCGCTGCAGTAGTCCACCGAATGATCGGGTGTCGGCTGCTCCCGTTTACGAAAACGGGCCCCTTGGGGTCCCTCGTACTTCGGACCTGGAAAAAGGTCCGTCACTGCCGAAACGGGGCACGCGGTCACGTAGATGTTACACTTGATACATTGATCGAGGGTCAGTTCTACTGGGTGCGGTGTCTTGTTCATAAGTAGTTACGCAATTTGTTTACCAACCAGATAGCCGGTCACCAGCGCCACACCCTCCAAAGAGCGTTCGCGCAAGGCTTCGCAGTGAGCCAGGGTTGTGCCGGCGGCATACAGATTTTGGTACAAGACCTGCCCTTCTTCGTCCACGGGCTGGAAGGCTGCGTTGACCGCCAGTCCGGCCTGATAGATGGGGTGCCCGGACGGATCGAGAAATCCACGCCGAAACCACCCAGAGCGATCCGGCGAGGCGCTGAGCGGCAGACCGAGAACGGCCTCACGCACGTGCCCCTCGTGGTCGGCGGTGATGCCGCCCCCGGGATACCGCCGGTAGCCAGCACAAACGAGGCGGCGCGGTGGGAGAGACGCCGCGCTGCGGCTTCAGTCCACACAGCCGTGACGCGTCCATCGCCTGCATCGGCCGCGACCACTTCCATCCCATCGAAAATCCGGCCGCCGTGCCGCTTAATCGCACTGAGGAGCAAATTGTGCAGTCGAATGCCCGGCACCGAGGGAGGGAGCGTTGGGACCTCGAAGACCTGGCAACCGATTTGCTCTTCCAGATCGTGTTTCACTTCCAGGGGACGATGCAGGCCCAGAACAGCAGGAAAGCCCACCCGGGTTGTGTGTTCCAACCTGGGCTTGAGAGCAGCGACGACTCCGGCGCGAAAGTCAGGCTGGTCGAAGAGTTGGGCCAATATTTTAGTGGTCACAAATCTCCGCTGGTGCAACCCGGACAGATCCAGGCTTATGTCTCGCGCCGGGATGTCTTGAGCGCTCAAGTTGCCGGCGACCAGGTTCGGATAAAAGTCCGGCAATTCCTCAAAGCCGACAATCAGCATCGCCTCGCCTCGACGTAAGTCGCCGGCAACCATCGTCTCTGGAGCGAGGCAGGTGGGACGCATAGCGCCTATGGCTGAGGGCAAGAGCCAATTGCGCTCCAACGAACCGTGCATCGGGTAGCCCGCTTCCGCGCAGAAGGACTGAAAGGCACGCAATGCCTGATCCAGGCCATCCAGCCCACCGATGGCATAAGGGTGACCTGGACTCTCTCGAACCAGGCGAGCAATCCCCTCGGCCGGGGACTCGACAGCCACCTCGCCGCTGAGGGGATAGTAGCCCAAGACATCCACGCAGCCGGAATGCCAGTGAGTGGCCCCCCAACCTTTGGTGATGACGCGCGAGCGCTTGCCGCGCGTGGTGGTTTGCCAGGCCGTAACCAGGCCAGCCAGGCCGGCGCCAATGACCAACACGTCGGTTGTGGTGCTCATCTTCGCTCGGCTCCTTTACCTTTGGGAGGCGGCTCGTACATGACCGGACCCAGGCGTGAAGCCTTCGGACCAGGTAGGTGGTCCGTGTTGAGCACATTCAGGTAAATCAGCTCATCCAACCGCTCCTGGCGCAGTTGCTGGCCCCATAAAATAGGTAGCAGGCCCTTCCAGCGCTCTTGCAGAAAGTCACGCAGTGCGACGTTGATCTCCTGGATCGGTGGGCGACGCAACGCATGGAGAATCCCGGCCGCACGGTAGGTGCAGAAACCGCCCTGGCACGGCCCCATCCCCAGCCGCACGTCTCGGCGGATGTCGTCGATGGTCTTGGCCTGGCCGGCTGTGATGGCATGCTCAACATCGGCGCGGGTGGCGAGTTCGCACTCGCAGATTAATTCGCCGTAGGCTGGGGCTCGCTCTACGTGGGCCAGGGGCGCGCCCAGGTGATGGTACGTGGCTTTCTCGCCATCCGGGAGGGGCTCCAGGTGAGTCTGGCATTCACGCCGGGCGCCCAATTTCTCGCACACCCGGTCCACGGTGGCCTGCGCCATGAGACGGTAGGTGGTCCATTTGCCGCCAGTGATGGTCATCATGCCGGCAACGCCATCCCGCGTTTCGTGGTCGAGGAGGGCATAGGCCCGGGTTGCATCGCGCAGGTCAGTCACCTCGGTCTCTTGATACAGAGGGCGTACGCCGGCCCAGGCACGTAGAATGCGCATGTGTTTAAGGTTCGGTATCAGCTTCTCCCCCTCGTCCAGCATCAACTGGATCTCCCAGGGCTCGATGGCAAACTGCTCGGGGTCGCTTACCTTTTCATCGGTGGTACCGATGACAGCTACGGTGTGGGCCGGCACGATGATGTCGCCGTCAGATGGCATCTTGCACCGGTTGACGACGGTGTTGAGGACGCGGTGATTGATGGCTATCATCGTCCCCTTGCTGGGCAGTATATGAACCCGGAGGCCAACCGTGGCAGCAATCTTGCCGCTCCAGGCGCCGGCTGCGTTGACGATCATGTCGGCGTGGATGGTGACCTCTTCATCTTTGACCAGATCGTGGCATAGCGCACCCACAACCCGGTGGCCGTCACCCAGCAGCTTCACAACTTCATAGTAAGTCCAGACGCGGGCACCGTACTGGCTGGCCGATTCAGCGTTGAGATCAGCAGCCAGGAACGAATCGGCCGCGGCGTCTGGAACGCGAAAACAGCGCGAGATGCCGGGGTTGAGGAGTGGTTCTTCGCGCAGCATCTGGCCGATTGCAACTTCCTCGACCG
>JAHELX010000066.1:14488-16560 GCA_024643945.1 Anaerolineales bacterium | reverse complement strand
AGACCATCGGGTCCGGTTGCCTCGCCATCCTGCACATTGGTGTGAACAAATCCGATATACTCCCAGTCGCTATCAGGCGCTCCCTTCGGTTTGATGAAGAGGTCGATATCCGAATCTCCTGGGTGAGCATACAATTCAATGTTAATGGTCGTACCTACAGGCCAACGGATGCCACCCGTCTCAATGCGTGCCAGGCTTGACCTCATCACCTGAATTTCCTGGCTGTCATACACAACCGTATCATCCTGGAGGGTGAAATGCACTGTATGCGTTCCTGGCTCCGTCCCCGGGGAAATGTAGTAGGTAACGACGCCATCGCTGAGGCAGGTCCCGGACGTGGCTGACATCGTGCCGATCTTAACCTGGTCAAAATAAACATCGTGAGATGCGCCACAGTGATTGGGACTGTAAAAGGTAACTTGGATCGGAGAGCCAGCCTCAACGCTCACGCCATCTTCCTGTCCATTCACGTAGACGATGGCATCACCACCGCCGGGGAGGTCTGAATTACCTTCACCCGGCAGCCCCGGGGTGACGTCGATGCTAGGTGGCGGCTGACCACCAAGGACGGTGTCGATCCCTTCATTTTGCATTTGCACCCGCCCGATCAGGCGCACGTAGCCTCTAGGGATGATCGCAGCGTAGATGGGATCGAGCATCATCACGTTGTAATATACCTCGACCATCACGTTGAGTCCCTGCTCGCTGGCGTGATCGGGAATGGGAGGTCGATCCGGGGCGGGATAGCCCCATACGGTTACTCCCAGAGCGTTGGGTACGTTTGCCTGGGTGAGATACGAGTCAGTATAAGGCCCAGTAGCATAGACGTCAACGGCGAGACCAGAGGCGAGCTCCACCGCCTTGGCCTTGATGTACTCAACTCTATCGTTGTCAGGGCCGAGCTTTGACTCGTTGGGTAACATCCAAGGCTCACCATTAACGAGCGGCTGACCACTAATGGCATAGCGCGTCGCCTCACGTGCGGCATTTTGCACGGTGATATAGGCCCAAATAATCCGTGCTCCTTCAATGATTCCTAACAACAATAAGAGCAGGAGGGGCAAGATCAAGGCAAACTCGGTAAGAGCCTGGCCTCTCGTTTTGGTTTTCATCGGCACCTACCTCCTCACAGTCGGGCCAACAGGCACATAGCTGATATCACGTGAGAGAAAAACCAAGTGGAAACGGGGGAGCAACCCGACTGCAAAATATTACCAGTCGTGATGATGACAGAGCTGGCCTGCCGGGGCAACATAAGAAACCTGCTACCCTCCGGGCAACCAACAGGATAGAGGCGATGATCACCTTTATTATAACACCCCTGAAAATGAACCGTCAATGAGAGAATTGGGCTATCCATTTCCACCGCATACGAGATGGAGAGCCCTATCCGTCGCAGGGCACAGACCCACATGGTAGGGCTCTCCGGTAACAAGACAATATTTAGATCCAGGTGAATAAAAAGGATTAGAGGTTGCTGACAATGTTGCTGAACACGTTGCCGACCACCGGGCCGAGGAGCAGCAGAATGGCGATCACGACGATGGCCACCAACACAAGAATCAAGGCATACTCCACCAACCCCTGCCCTTTTTCACGCGGTAAAAACAACATGGTTCCTGTCACCTCCTTTCTCTTTAGGATTGTATATAGAATAAAGTGCTTCAGAGGTTTCTAAAACTACAATTTTAGTATAAGCGAGGACAGTCTTACCAACAATAGGATTATGGTACTTAAGATTATGTTAACTTAAACCGGGAGGTTGAGCTGCACTTTTGTCCCACGCCCGATGCTGCTATCAAACTGGATCTCACCGCCCAGCATCTCCACCTGCTCTATCATAGTGATGATCCCCATCGTCTTACGCTGGCGCGCGGCGGCCATCGCCTCAGCCACGTCGAAGCCGCTGCCATCATCCTCGACCGTGACTTTGAGACCGCCGGGACTCAGGTCCAAAGCGACTTCTACATGGGTGGCATTAGCGTGTTCGCGTACGTTATTGAGCAGGCCTTGAACCACGCGGAAGACAGTGACCTCGGCATAGGGCGGCAAGCGCTGCTCCTTGCCGGCGA
>JAHELX010000066.1:0-14388 GCA_024643945.1 Anaerolineales bacterium | reverse complement strand
TCCAAAGCGACTTCTACATGGGTGGCATTAGCGTGTTCGCGTACGTTATTGAGCAGGCCTTGAACCACGCGGAAGACAGTGACCTCGGCATAGGGCGGCAAGCGCTGCTCCTTGCCGGCGATGACGAGGTTACAAGCCAGCTTGCTTTTGGATTCAAAGTCCTGCACGTATCGCTTGAGGGTCGGGTTGAGGCCGAGGTCGTCCAACATCATAGGTCGCAGGTCGAAGATAAACTCTCGCACTTTTTGAAAGGTACTGGTTACCGCGCCTTTCAGGTTACCCAGTTCGGCGCGAGCTCGCAACGGGTCGGTGTCGAACAATCGCTCGCAGATCTCGGCTTGCAAGATGAGGTTCGTAAGCGACTGGGCTGGGCCGTCATGCATCTGACGAGCCAGCCGTTGACGCTCATTCTCCTGGGCACTGATAATGCGTACGATAGGGCTGCCTTCGGCCTCTAACCCCTCCTGGCCGCCAGTGGCTCCATCCCCGCCCAGGCCAACTTTACCTGCCACGTCGAGCACCTGGCGCAAAGTATCGGCAAGACGCTCAAGATACTGCTGCTTTCCTTGAAGCTGTTCTACCTGCCCGCGCATCATAAACAAGCGCATCTGTGATTCTTGGGCGGCGGTATAAATCTCCTTGATGTCCTGGCGGGGTGTTGTGTCGAGGTTAGCCTCCATCTGGCGCAGCTTGTTGGCAAGCTGGGCATTGCGCTGAGCAAGCTTTTCCACTTCGGCCGAGCTTTGCCGGATAAGGACTTCGATTTCCTTCAACTCTTTTTGAGTTTGCTCGTAATCGTCTCCGAGCTGACCAAAGAGCTGCCCAACGGTGAGAACTTCCTCTGTTTGTGTTTGCGGTAAGTTAGCGTCCATCCCCATCAAACCTCAACTGTTTCCGAGAACCAGGAAGCAGGGACCGGGATTGGAGGTCAGCGAAGATCGCACGTTGTCCCGGTTGTTGGTTCCTGGCTGCTCCGATCACAGATCAAAACTTGTCAACTATCGGTATCTTGCAGGCGAATCCAGCCGCGACGAACAGCATAAAGGGCGGCCTGAGTCCGGTCATTCACGGCCAGCTTGCGCAAAATGCTGGTCATGTGGTTCTTGACTGTTTGCCGGCTGATGCCCAGTTCATAGGCAACTTCTTTATTACTTTGTCCTCGGGCGATGTGCTGCAAAATCTCCATTTCGCGGGGCGAAAGGGGAGTGAACATTTCGTTAGGGAGGCCATCAATGTAAGCCACCTGATCAAATTGCTGCAAAAGCCAATTGGCGACTTCGGGCTTATCGAGTACCTCGTCATCTATGACGTAGTTGCCCTGAACGACCTGACGGATGGCTTCAACCAACCGACGTGGGGTGACATCTTTGGGAAAATAAGCAGCAGCGCCTGCCCGTACTGCGTGGAAAATCTGCTCGTCGTCGTGATAGGCAGTGAGCATAATCACGGCGATATCAGGCATCGCGACCTTCAGCTCACGCGTTACCTGGAGCCCATTCATTCCCGGCAGGTTGATGTCCATAATCACGACGTCGGGCGCCAGTTGTTTGGCGATACGCAGCGACTCATCGCCCTCAGCCACCTCGATAATGACCTCCATGTCTTCTTCAGCTTCCAGGACTCGTCTGAGTCCCTGCCGGAAAAGGGGGTGGTCGTCTACCAACATCAAACTGATCTTGCCCATGGCAACTTGCCTCCGGCGGATTACAATGCGCTCATAAAGCGGGATAAGGGATTGAAAGAATCACTTGTGTGCCTTGTTCCACGTCACTACGAATGCGCAATTCGCCCTGCAATAGTTCAGCCCGGTCATACATGCCGACCAAACCAAGGCTACGCCCACGGCTGCCGACGCGCTCCGGTTGAAGACCAATTCCGTCGTCGGTGACGGAGAAGAAGAGGGCGCCATCTTCTTCATAAATGCTTACCTCAACCCGGCTGGCGTTGGCATGACGCCGAACGTTCTCTAATGCTTCCTGAATGATGCGAAAGATGGCGACTTCGACAGTAGTTGGCAGGCGTTCAGTGATCGCCCGAACGTCCATTGCAACCTGAAGGCCAGTGCGGGTCTCATACCGTTCCAAATAACGGCGCAGCCCAGCCACCAACCCAAAATTGCCGAGGATAGAAGGAGGGTCCAGATCAGCGATCAATTGACGGACGTCGGCCAGTCCTTGCTCAAGTTCTGCCTGTAGGGCATTTAGACCGTCGTCCACAGCCAGATTCTCAGTGTCGAGCAGGTAACGACAGGAGGCCAGTTCGAACACTGCATTGGCTAAGAGCTGCCCCAAGCCTTCTTCTAGCTCTCGCGCCAGACGGGATCTTTCTTCCTCCTGACTCTGGATGATTCGGATGCGCGACCAGCTATCGTCGTCCTCGGGCGGCGCCTCTATCCCATCTATCAGATAGTGACTGAGCCATGTAGTACGCTTTGCCAGCTTTTCAAATTGCCGGGCTATCTGCACCATACGTTCCAGCCGGTAGTCGGCGTCTGAGATGCCTTGGGCCAACATAGTGTCATAAGAACGGTATGCCCGCTCAGCCAGTCGGCTAATGTCGTGACTGGCCTGGTCAAGGACACGTACAGACTCTTGCACAAACTCATCAATTCTCTGTTCGTAGCCAGTCATCATTTGCCCTCGGCAACCGACCCGACGCTGGTCTCACGACTAGTTCTAATCCTCTTGTAGAGGACTTATGCTCACGATTGTGCAGCTAAGAACGACTGTCTCTAGTATACCATAAATAATGGCAAAGGCAACACCTCAATCACTCTGGGAATGGTCAATCGCTTAGGACTTTGGTCCTGAATATTGTACGCTAAAACGCCACTGCTTGCAAGTAGGTTTTGACACAAGGAATGCCATTGCCAAAAACATCATTGAACTCTACGCGTCATTAGAAGTTGGTGTCATATCGCCGGCAGCAGGCAGTGTGGCAGTCGGCTCAGGCTGAAGGGTTGCGCGATCAATAGCCGATGGCGGCGGCGGCGTGGGAGGGGAAGGCGATCCTTCGATCATCACGAAAGTCGTCGCCTGGCTGGTCGTAGTGATAGGATAGGTGTATAGACGCCCGTCGAAGTAAGTTTTAAGTATGTAGCCACCGACAGGCACGTCGGCAAAGGTGAAGGTTTCACCCCATTCATCGTCGGATTTCACCACATTATCAGGATAGGTAAAGGTTTCACGCCAGAAGCGGTCTGGCTCCTTGGCACGATGCAGAAAGATCGGCTGCTGGGGCACCAGGTATCCTTGGGCATCTATCACCCGCCCGGCGACAACGCCATAACCGGGATCAGGCTTCACCCATAGATCGGGGTTTCGCACGTCCCAATAGCTCATTCCTCCCACACGAACCTCCAGATGCAGGTGCGGACCCAAGGCTACCCCCCCTTGCCCTACCTCGGCCACGACGTCGCCGGCTTTCACCGGCTGTCCCTCCTGAACCAGCACTTTTGAGACATGCCCATAGAGGGTATACACTGAAAGGCTATTCCATTCTCGATCGTGGCGGATGAGCACAGCCTGCCCGAAAAAGTTTGGCGTGGGGCCGAAAGGTATCTCGTCATCGGGGCCAGCCCGAACGACCACGCCGTCGCCTACGGCCAGGATGGGTGTCCCCAGTGGATTCTGGATGTCAATGCCGTGATGCCACAGGTATTGCCCTCGGTTGTTGGTGCCAAAAGGATAGTAAGGGCTGCCCCAACTGGCATTGGCCTGGGTGAAGGGGCGGGTGAACCAGAAGTGATCTTCCGCCTGGGATGGGTCGGGCAAGCCAAGGCTACTGGCCAGGACAGTACGCGGCACAGGCGTGGGGGTAGGTGTTGGTGTAGAAGTCAGGGTTGGTGTGCCAGCCGGGGTAGCCGTCGCTGGCGGCGTGGAAGAGAGGGCCTCAGCGCCCAGTGTGGCTGTCAAGCCAGTTGTAGGGCTAGAGGTTGGGGTAGCTGTCGGCGTGGGTGAATAGGTAGGAGTAGGAGTAGCAGTGTTAGTTGGCGTAGGCGAATAAGTAGGAGTAGGAGTAGCGGTGCTGGTTGGCGTGGCTGTGCCAAGCATGGCCACAGTCGATGATCGGTTATGCCCGATGACCGCGGCCAAGCCCACCAACAGGGCGACCGCAACAGCCACGGTGAAGAGACGTAGATTATCGACCAGCATCCTACGAGGTAAATCCTTCATAGAAATGACCGGCGAATCAATAGACAGTAGTCAGGAGCCGGAGGTCCAGACAATGCGCTCTTCCAGCCACCCCTTGGAATTCTGGACATCAAGTTGAACGCGTCCATCTATGGAACCTCCCAGGTCGAAGAGCGGGCGTTGATTCTTGCCATCGGCGTTCATTGCCCACATAGCCCACGCGCCATCTCGATCGGAGACGAAAGCGACTGTTCTTCCATCGGAAGACCAGGCGGGAAGGCCATCGTTGGCAGTATCGGCAGTCAACTGAGTTAAGCCGGTTCCATCAATGCCGACGGTGTACACGTCCCAATTCCCGGTACGGTGAGACATAAAGGCCACACTCTGCCCATCGGGGGAAACAGCAGGGTTGGTGTCGCTGGGGTCATAGGTAAGCTGAAAGGGAAAGCTGCCATCGATATTACACAGGATCAGGCCACAGCTCCCACCCAGGCAGCCTTTGTAAACAAAGCGACCGTCGGGCGTCCAGGCGGGCGACTCGCCCTGAATGGGCACGGATTCACGCCGCAGTACCTGATGGTCAGTGCCAACGGTGCGATAGATCGCCGGTACGTCGCCCCCCTCTCGTGAGTGGAAAAGGATGGTCTGGCCGTCAGGCGAAAAGGTGGGCCTGGCAGCCTCGAAGAAGGTGTTAAAACGCCAGATATCCCCACCTTCGATGGCACGTTCGATAAGTCCCCGGTTGTCGGCCTTCCACGAACGGAAAGCAATGCGCTGACCGCTGGCATTAACAGCCGGCTGGCTGGCTTCGGCAGCCACCAGCACACGATTGCTGCCGTCTGGGTTAGCAGAGTAGATATTATACGTCCCAGCCGCCGCGTCGAAGACAGGGAAGACAAACCGGCCTGTTAGCGTCACCGAATTACGGGCCGGGGGTAGGTCACGCGAAACATATTCGGGTAACGGTTCGGGGGTCGGCGTAGCGGTTGGAACAGGGGATAAAAAGCTGGTCGCCGCGGGCTCAGTCGCGGAAGCTTCCGGCAGAGGCGCCGTCGCTTCCTCTGTCTCAGCTAATGGTGTTTCGGCGCGTAATGCCACCTCAGTCTCAGAAGCCGCCCCTGTGGGCGTGAGCGCCCTCGGCGCGAAACGGGTGGGAGTCACGGTAGGGATAACAGCTAGTGCTTCACCCTTGGGCGTCCATAGTTTGATGTCGTCGAAGCTAATGGTCAGGTTGGGATCGCTAAAGGTGCTGGCGAAGAAGCCAAAGTTACCGTCGGTCAAGGTATCATCTTGCACTTCAGCCAATAGTGTGTCGTTAGCATACACGCGAATTTGAGGGCCAATGGCTTCAACAGCCAGCCGGTTTGCGGCCTGGCCGACGTTGATAGCAGATGAGGCAGTCCAGGGAATCAGAGTGACCCACTCGCCGTCGTGGAATTTGCTCAGCAAAAAGAAGCCGTCTCCAGAGATGTCAAAACGATAGAAATTGTCTCGATCTTTAAAACGGAAGAGGACGCCGTAGCCATTATTGTTCGGGCCCACCTCCTGAGCCGCATCCACTTCCAGCCGAAAGTCAGCCACGTCCCGGTTAGCCAATCCCCAGGCGACCAGGTTACTGGTAGTGACCTCGATGTAGTACTTATTGTTGCCATATTGCTTGGTCGTGTAACGGTCAAAGGCATCATCCCAGCCGCTACTCGGATTGCTAAAGTCATCCTCATAGACCAGAATGAAGTCTTCAGCAGCCCCTTCCAAGGCAACAGCAGTGGCCTCAGGCGACTGCTCTGCCCCCCGACCAAATCGCAAAAAAGCGAAGATCACGATTCCCACCAGGACAAGCAGCAATGCCAGTCCACCAGCGACCCAGGTCCTGCTCCAGCTAGGCAGGGTACTCGAAGATGCACGTACCGGCGCCGCTTTCTGAGCCCGAGAGGCAGGCGGCAAAGTGCTGGCAACCGCGCCGACCCGTGAGGGCTGAAATACCAGTTCAGTATCGCCTACGGTAATTCGATCATCTGGCGCCAGGGGACGCGCGTCACGAATTGGCTCGTCGTTGACAAAAGTGTTGTTGGCACTCCCCAAATCCTGGATGACCCACTGCCCCTCTACAAGTTCGATCAGGGCATGGTAGCGGGAGACCCGAGGATCGGTGAGAGTCAGATCATTGTCGCGCTCACGTCCAATCCGAGTGGTCAGCTTGAGCCGGGTGATTTTCCCCAGATCATTGCCGCGTACAATCTCCAACGTGGGTGCAACAGATGGCCCAACCATTGTTGAATTGCCATGACGATTGCGGTCGTCCATAAAGATTCTGCTTCCTTTTTTGGAACTTTATCTCAAAAATCTTTCTGAAGGTGAGGGGGGGCCCTACGCTTGAGTCCCCTTTGTCGGCCTTACGGGCCCCAAGAGATACGCTCGACGGTCCACCCGCCATAGCCGTTAACCCAACTGGGTATGTCTATGGCCAGGCGCTGGGCAGTCCCACCGCTGACAGGCACAACCCACACGCCCCAGCGGCCATCGCGATTGGATACAAATGCCACCCATTTTCCGTCAGGCGAGATGGTGCCCAACCCATCGTCAGCGGCGTTATTGGTGATGTTGACGCCCCCGCCGCCGTTGATAGAGGTCACGTACACATCCCAGTTACCAGTGGCATGGGTCATGTAAACCACGTTGCCACCTTTTGTGTCAGTGGGCACGGCATTATCGCCCACCATGAAAAACGGACGATTCTCTGGAGCACCACCCGCCCGCGTCATGCCTGAGTCTGCTTTCCAAATACCACACTTTCCCCCGTCTTGCCAATAGTTGCAAGCGCGGAAGAGAATGCTGTAGTCGGAAGCCCAAACAGGAAACAAGGGCGCAGATCCATCGAAAATGTCACCCAGGAGTATGAAGTCACCAGCCACAACACCTGGATCAGGTGGGTTGAGCCCATACTGAACGAAGATATGCCATTCGGTACCACTAAGCTTGGCGATGACCAACTCGGGATTGTCGTAAACGATGCTGTTGCCATCTGGGTTATAGAACGGATGCTGGTCGCCAGAAGACGCACTCACTGGCCTCCCCCCGCTGCCGTCGGCGTTGTATTCCCATATGTTCTCATGATCGCCGCCCTGGCCGTTGACAACCAATACGGCACCATCGGGGCGAAAGTTCGGCTGGCGCGACCGGGGTATCTTGCCCAGAATCTTGCCATCAGGCAGTTGATAGATGACCACGTCGTAGTGCCCCGCGCCATCGTCTACAGGAATGGCCAGCTTGCCGGCGATTGCCGGCGCCTGAGGAACAGGCGTGGCAGTTGGCGGCACGTAGGCGGGGGTAGCCGCCACCTCCAGCACCGGCGTGGACGTAGGTGGCACCGGCGTGGGCGTAGGCGGAACCGGGGTTGGCGTGTCGGTAGGTGGAACTGGTATCGGCGTATCGGTTGCCGGGAGAGGCGTGGGTGTCACGACAACGATACGCGCAGTGAACGTGGGAGCCGGCGTATTGGTATTGGTAGGAATAACCGTGGAGAGCGCTGTAGGGATACCTATAGGGGTATCTACACCCTCGACGGCCAGGTTAGCCGCCAGCGCTGTTTCAGTGACGTTGATCGCTCCCGGCTTCGGCCCAGTGGTAGTTAAGACGCGGCTGCCAACAATGGCCAGTGCGGCCAGGCAAACCACCAGAAGCGCCCCAACGCCCAGAGCAATGGGCAAAACTGGCAACCCAGCAATAGTCGCGGGGATGGCAGTCTGGGTCGGGGTACTGGTCGCCAGAGCCTCAGTGGCCTGAGCGGGTGCAGGTGTGGAAGTGCGATCAAGGCCGGGTGCCACGGTCACTTCCTTGACGCGCGGCGCCGGTGCGATGGTCGTGATGGGCATAGCCGCCAGCGTTTGATCGGCTGTGATGCCAGCGGCCTCCCGCAGCGCTTTGGACATTTCGCCCGCCGTCTGATAACGGTCCTCGGGATTCTTGCTCATCGCCTTGAGGATAGCTCGCTCCACGCCCTCCGGGACATGAGGGTTAAGCGTCGTGGGCAACGGCAGTGGGTCGTTGATGTGCTTCATAATGATGGCAAAGGGGGTATCGGCGTCAAAAGGGACACGCCCTGTCACCATCTCATACAGAACCACTCCCAGCGAATAGATGTCGCTGCGTTCGTCTCCTCGCTCGCCCTGGCCCTGTTCTGGCGACATATAAGCCGGCGTGCCCGATATGGCGCCGGTCAACGTGTAGCGGGTGGCGCCCACAATACGTGCGATGCCAAAGTCGGTCAGCACCACTTGGCCTTCGGCGGTGAACATGATGTTGGCTGGCTTCAGGTCGCGGTGGACCATACCCCGCGAGTGAGCGTAGTCAATAGCGCTGGCCAGTGCGGTAAAGATGCGAGTCGTCTCGGCCAGTGTAAAAATCTGCCCCTTGACGCTACGCTCTTTGAGTTCAGACTTGAGCGTGGGACCCTCAACGAACTCCATCACCATATAGTACAGGCCTTCTTCAACGTCGAAGTCGTAAACCTGTACAATGCTGGGATGGCGCAGACGGGCAACCGCCGTCGCCTCACGTTCAAACCGCCCGATGAAGTCCTCTTCGTCGGCCAGGTGACCGTGCAACACTTTGATAGCCACGTATCGGTCCAGGCCAGGCTGGTAGGCCTTGTAAACTTCGGCCATCCCACCCCGACCCAGGCGGGCGACAATGCGATATTTGCTCAGGGTCCTACCAACCAAATCGTTCATACTGCACCTGCTATGTGTGTGAAGTGGATGCTAAATTAAGATGATTATATCAAACGAGCCAAGAGGCGTCAATGGTTGGATTTCACAGGGTGCATCTAAGATTTCAGACAGGCCCTCACCGCGCCCAGCTAATGCGCTCCTCCAGCCACCCTTTAGAGTTATTAACGTCGAAGCCGATCAGACCATCGGGTGAGCCGCCCATATCGAAAAGCTTGCGTTGGTTGCTGCCATCGGGATTCATCGCCCAGATGCCCCACGTGCCATCACGATCTGAGACAAAGGCAATCGTACTACCATCAGGCGACCAGGTTGGCAGTCCATCGTTGGAGCCGCTATTAGTGAGGCGGGTGACATTTCCGCCGCCGCTGCTCATTACGTAAATTTCCCAGTTGCCAGCCCCCTCCCGTTCAAACGACATGAAGGCGATTTGAGTACCGTCAGGGGATGGGGCAGGCGCCGTGTCGCTGGTATTATCGCTAAGAAGATCAAGGGTGCCACCTTCTGGACCACTAAAGTACATTCCGCACTTACCCTCGACGGTACAACCTTTGAAGACTAACCGCCCATCGGGTAAGGTGCTTACGTATTCACTGATCAGATTCAGCGAATGCTCTTCCCCGCTGACCTGATTCACCCGGTATAAACGAGATACCCGGTCTCCTTCACGACGCGAAGCGAAGGCAATCGTCACCGAATCAGGCGCCCAACTGGGTAGCCCATCTTCGAGGAAGCCGCTCAGCAGGCCCCCACGCCCACCACCAATTGTGAGGAAAGCGACACCACGCCCGCTGGGATCCCAGCTCCGATAGGCGAGTAAATCACCTCCTGAATTGAGTTGCGGTTGGCTGGCATCGGGGACCAAAACCTGGCGATTGTTGCCTTGAGGATCGCTCATCCATATGTCGTAGCCACCCAGTTGCCCCTCCAGGAGCTTATTGGGATCGAAGACAGGGAAGACAATCTTGCCACTGAGAGCCACCTGAGCTGGCGTTGGCGTGGGAACTGGGGTGGGCGTAGTTGCAGGGGTAGGGCTGGGGGTAGCCGCGGTCACTGCTCCGGCCGTCGGAGTGGCTGTGGATGTCCTGACACCAGTCGACGTCGAGCCCTCGACCGGAATGATCAACTCCTGCCCCACGCGTAGCTTCGCTGGATCATCAATACCATTGGCGGTCTGAAGAGCTTCCACGCTGACGCCAAATCGAATCGCAATGGCTCCTAATGTATCTCCATCCTCCACTACATAAACGGCAGGGGAGGGCGTAGCAGTAGGGGTACCGGGTATCGAACTGGTAGGCGTTAGTGTGACGCTAATGGACAGTCCGACTGTTCGCGTCAAGGTGGGAGTGGGAACGACAGCTACCCGGGGCGCCGTAAATTGGAAGCTATCGAACATCTGCTGAAAGACAGGGGCAACGGCATCCCAGTCGGCGGAGGGGGCAGCCGCCAGCACGGTGTACGCTGTGCCATTGTGGGAGGTGGCGGCCACATAGGCAGTCATCTCTCGATCAGGGTCAGTTTCGTTGGTTTTGACCTGACTGATAGCCCATTCGATTTGGCCTACAGTGCGGTATCCGGTTTCAATAGCTGAAGCATCAGTAGGCAGTGCAGCGATGAGTTGGGCCAGCAAACCCGAGGGCTCTTCAGTAATGCTGCCGGCCTGGCGTCCAACGACAAAGGCAACTCCCTTCGTCACGGTCGTATCACTGATGATAGAAGTGGCAAGTCCCTCGGCATCAGGTGCAAGAACCACCTGTTGGCGCGTCTCTTTCGCCTGCCAGTCGCCGGGATATTGCAGATTGAAGCCAAAGGCGCTGTTGGAGTAAAGTTTCAGGGCCAGCGGTGTGTCAGTGGGCAGCACAGTGGCTGTCGGACTAGGCGTCGGGCCAAGGGTTGGCGTATAGACCGGCACACCCGACGACAGGGTAGGAGTTGCAACCTGGCCGATCGCTTCATCTCGCCCACGGAGAAGGGTAACCGCGCCGACAATCAGGCCAGCGACCACCACCAACAACAACACGCCGCCACACCCGGTATAAAGCCAACTTGGAGCCAAGGGTCCAGCCTCCCGCCGAGCGGCCCGGGCCGAGACCGGTTCGGGAACACCGCGACCTTGATGTTTAGTCATTGGGATCGGGGTCTCCTGGACCCAGCGACGCCCATCGTAGCGATACCATTTGCCACTCAGGGCACCAATGGTCCAATACCGCCCCTGTTCGTCTTTTAGCTGGAGCCCTTCTAGCTTGTCTTTAAACTCCTGCTCACTAATCTCGTCGGCGTCGAACTGTTCCCGCAGTTCATCGTACTGACGCTGAAGATCTTGAAAGTCCATAAGGGTACGCATCTCCTTCACTCACTGAGGCATACAGTGCAATACCTGAAATTCAAGCCCTATAGTATAGCCAAATAACGCAAAGAACAAAATCAGCGAGACTCTCATGCGAATAGCTGCCGCCGTGCCAAAGTAGCCACCAAGGCTTGCAGACGAGATGTCTGTGTGCTATGATGTCGCATTGAGGAAACACCAATGGCCATGCCGCCACCCACACACGATCACCCTAACGATATGCCGCCATACAGATGGCAACAGGTGCTGGCACTGCCGATCTTCGTCGCAGCGCTGGGCCTGTACGGACTTACGCTCGCCCCCACAGTTGTCACTCTGTTTGACGACAGCCTGGAGTTCCAGCTTGTCACTTATCAATTGGGGATCGCTCACCCCAGTGGTTATCCTCTCTACACATTGCTGGGTTGGCTCTTCACACGGCTCCCTGTCGGCGATGTGGCCTACCGGGTGAATCTGATGAGCGCCGTCTTCGGCGCGCTGACGGTGGCCCTTGTCTACTTGATTGGGCTGGAGCTGGTAGCTGGGTTGCAGCGGCTCTCTGGCAAAGGACCTGGTGACAGCGCACGCCAGCTATGGATCGAGATTCTGGCGGCTTTGATCGGAGCAGCGTCTCTGGCCGTCTCTCCAGTCTTCTGGTCGCAGGCGACCGTGGCCGAAGTTTACACCCTCAACGCCGCTTTCGTGGCCGGGATACTGTGGTTGCTCGTGCGGAGAAGATGGCAAGAGAAAAACCATATGCTTTCTGAGAAGAGATTGCTGGCTCTCGCCTTCCTCTTCAGCTTGTCGCTCACCCACCACCGGACGATGATGTTCCTGCTTCCGGCCATTATCTTTTATCTGTGGCGTCACTCTACAGATTGGAGACATCGTACTCGCTTGCTCCTGGCAATCCCTGCCGACCTGCTGTGGACAGGGATGAAGCTAGCTACGGCTCTGCTCGCACCATTGATGCTGTATCTCTACATCCCGCTGCGAGGGCACGTGGGTTCGTTAGACGGCACCTACCGCAATACGCTAGCCGGCTTCTGGCAGCATGTTACCGCCAGCGGCTATGGGGTTTTCATCTTCCAGAATCCATTCGGGGCCGAGCGCGGCGTCGATTTTTATTTCTCCTTGTTCTTGCAGCAGTTTGGCCCTCTGGGTCTTGCTGCGGGGTTGGTCGGTCTTGTAGCTCTACGCCAGCGCGGCATCCGGAGTCTCACGGGGATTGCATTCATCACTTACTTCGCCTTCAACCTGTTTTATCGTGTGGCCGACATCCAGGTTTTCTTCATACCCCCCTTCCTCATCTGGGCGATATGGGTGGGGGTGGCCGCCGGCTGGCTGTTGGGTGAACTGAGATCAGTGAGCACAAATCGCCTTTCCTCAATGAGACTCATTCTGTCGCTGGTCACGGTCCTGCTTTTTTCCGGGCAATTGGTCGCTCTGGCCTGGGAAAATCTGCCCGTATTGAACCGCTCCCACGATTGGACCGTCTACGACTACGGGCTGGATATGATGCGCCAGCCACTCGAACCAGATGCCGCTATCGTGGGTATTCTGGGTGAAGTCACGCTGGTGCGCTACTTCCAGGCAACGCAAGGACTGCGTCCTGACCTTCTCCCCGTCGCCGCCGACCGAGAAGCCGAACGATTAGCGATCATCCCCCGCTTGGTGGACGACGGGCGGGCGGTGTATTTGACGCGTGAACTGCCTGGCGCGCCCGCGCTCTGGTCTTTGAGTGCCGTCGGCCCGCTGATTCGGGTGAATCCACAACCAATCCTCAAGGCACCGGACGCGCCCTTTATCGCCGGAGCTTCCCTCACTCCAGAGATTTCTTTGCATGGTTATGCCATCAGCCGGCCCTCAATCCATTGCGGAGTACCTCCGGTGCGTCTGACCCTGGTCTGGCTGGCGACGGCCCCGATCACGCGAGAGCTAAAAGTGTCAGTCAGGTTATACTCCGAGGGCACTTCCCCCAGCACGGGTGGCCAACTGGTGGCACAAGACGATGCCGTGCCTGTCCACTTTGCCTATCCTACCACTGCCTGGCGGCCTGGTGAGTTCATCACCGATGTTTACGATCTAGTCCTTCCGACCACGCTCCAGCCAGGTGAATACACGCCCATTATTATTGTCTATGAGCCAACGCAAGGCGCTGCCGAAGTCGGTCGATTGACTCTACCACCTGTGCCCCTTCCCTGATGTCCCAATGGGGGCTTTCCCTCCCCAATCCGTGACCTTTGCGCAAACCAAAAGAGCGTGTTACAATGAAGAGGCTGGTCAAAGGTTCACTGACCCATCCTATGCCGAGGGACAATTATTCATCTGGAAAATATGAGGAGAGTCGGCAATGGATGATCAAAGAAATGCCCCTGCGCGCAATCAAGGGCATCTTTGGTCATTTTTGTTTCAGAAAGCGTAGGTCCATTGACGGCCAAAGAGGAAGAAGGCCCAGACAAAAATAGCTGGGGAAATGGATGTGAATCCACACATTTTTCGAGAATTCAGCATCAGAGGCATTGCCGATCAAGATCTGACAGATGACGTAGCGCTAAAGATTGGACAGGCGATTGGTACATTTTTCGAGCAGCGAGGTGGGCAATCGCTAGTAGTGGGCCGAGACGTGCGTCACAGTTCGGCGCGCATCAACAGTTCCCTCATCGCTGGCATGTTGCAGAGCAGGCTCCACGTGATTGACGTGGGGGTTGTGCCTACGCCCGTCCACAACTTCGCAACCGATCTTTTCGCGGCCGACGGCGGAGTGATGATAACTGCCAGCCATAACCCGCCCGAGCATAACGGTCTAAAAATCCGCACCGATCGCACCTTGCGTGGGGACGAATTGCTAGAGATTTACCGCCTGGCTGCGGATATCCCGAAGGGGACAAAGTTCGTGCAGAGGGCGAAGTCTCCTGCGGATGCTGAGGCCCGGCCGGCCACGCACTCAACCCCATCCGGCGGAAGCCTGCAACACGTAGACCCACTCCCCGCCTATCTCGAACGCATCAAAACTCACGCCGACATTTCCCCGAAGCCCGGCGTGGGTGGGAAGAAGGGAGCCCACGGGCAGCGATCCCTCAAAATCGTGGTGGATGGCGGGAATGGCCCCAATGGCCTCATCGTGCCTCATCTGCTGCGCGAGTTGGGCTGCGAAGTGGTTGAACTGTATTGCGAACCGGACGGAAATTTCCCCAATAGG